>CAVAPH010000042.1:0-14830 GCA_963590455.1 bacterium
ACATAGGCGCGGAGCGGCTTATTATAAAACACCATGTCCACATAGTAATGGATGTTATTGAGCGTGACCCGCTGTTGCGTTCCCACGAACATAAAGCCGCGTCCAAGCTCCAACAGAAACTTCTCGATCTGCTGGACAAGCGCTCTCTCCAAGTCGCTCTCCATGACAGGCTTGTTTTCGGGAATACCGAGGAATTCAAAAACATACGGGTCCTTGATAATGTCACCGGGCGAGGTCAGCTCAATGCCTTTCTGCGCAAGAGCGAGGACGGTCTCCTTATTCGTTTTTCCTTCGGACAGCAACAATCTTTCATAGAGCGAGGTGGAAATCTGCCGCTTCAGCTCACGCACTGACCAGCCGGAATTGATGGATTCTTTCTCATAAAAGCTGCGCTTATCCAGATCGGAAATGGAGAGCAACTCACAATAATGCGTCCATGTCAATTTTCCAGTCACCGACTGGAATTTCTTATATGTCTGGTAAAACAACCTCATGTTGTAGAGATTAGCACGAGAAAAGCCCTTCCCGAGCTCTTTAGTGAGCTCCTTCGACAGCAACTGCAGCGTCTTCTTTCCGTAATCTGCCCGTTCCGGCAGGGTTTGCTCATGTTCGCATATAATACGCCCGATATTCCAGTAGGTGCTCAGCAACTCAGTGTTCACCTGCCGCGCAACATTATTGCGTGCGGCATCTACCACTGACCTGATTTCGCTTACAACTGAAGAAACATCAGGGTTAGTTTTTAAGCCGTTTTTGTCCATTATCATGCTCCTTTACAAGAAGGATCTATAAGGGTACAGTTATCGGGTGCTGCCTGCTTTACTTGTGATTGGTTTCGGTCAGATCCTGGACGTGGACCTGTGTTTGACCACTATAAGGAATTACACTACTCTCAAACTATTTCCTGCATCACACAGAAACCGACAGCGTTTGACCACTATAAGGAATTACACTACTCTCAAACAAAGCCGATGGAGTTAGCAACCTATAAGCGTGTTTGACCACTATAAGGAATTACACTACTCTCAAACTTAATAGTCATCGCCGACCTCGTCGCTTTCGTTTGACCACTATAAGGAATTACACTACTCTCAAACAACCACATACCAAATTGTACACCGTTCCTGGTTTGACCACTATAAGGAATTACACTACTCTCAAACTGCAGACGCAGCGTCTTTTCGTTTTGACGCGTTTGACCACTATAAGGAATTACACTACTCTCAAACTTATCAGTGTTTGTCCAACGTCTGAACGACGTTTGACCACTATAAGGAATTACACTACTCTCAAACAGAAACGCCGTAACGGGCGGCAAAAAAGTCAGTTTGACCACTATAAGGAATTACACTACTCTCAAACTTGAGTGTCTGGTAAAGGGGGCTATGTGATGTTTGACCACTATAAGGAATTACACTACTCTCAAACCTCAAATCTCAAAATACCGATTTTAAGATAAGGGTGAGGGCGTACCCGCCACTACAAAACGGGGTGCATCTCAGAGCGGCCAATATCCGTAAAAATTATAACATATCAAACACCGTTTTGCCAGCCTAAGTTCAGCTGACACAGGTCTTTATCAAGAATAACGCGGGTTTCCAGAGCAAGAGGTTCAGGCTCGTAACCCTCCAGCAGAAAAAGCTTGTTCTTTCGATAGGCGGCAGAGCGGTACAGCTGCTCAAGCTCGTCGGCAGTGAGGTAAGAATGAAGCCCCACAAAGAAAAATATATCTTTTTTCAGAAATTCTCTGACAGCGGAAATGTAGGCATCCAACCGTTCCAAAAGGGTAACGGCTTCGGTTTCAAGGCGCATTTCCGCGGCCTTAAGCAGCGCTGTGCCGCCGATTTGCTCTGCAAAAGTTACAGGGTAGTCGGTACACTCGGCGAGACGGGAGAGATACCCCTGTATAGAAGAAAGAGCCTCACTTGTCTGCTTAAAGTTCTCCTCGTTCCACATCTGCTTTTCGAGGAAGGAATAAAGGGCATTCAAAACTTTCTTCTGATTTGGGTCAACAGCCAACGGGTCGGTTATAAGCTCAAGTCGCTTCGAGGCAGAAACGGGGGCATTATTTTCATAAAGACCGCAATCGCCCCCGTCATCCTCGAGCAGAATAAGTAAATCCGAAAGAATCTGCGTGAATGCCTTCTGATTTTCCACCACGAGGACGGCGGGATGGTTTTCATCGAAAACAATCGGTCCATTCAGCAGCTTGTGGCAAAAATTCACAGAATTACCAGCCTTTCGTCCGTCGCAAGCAGGTCGCTTTTTGACTGCCCAACGATAAATTCGATTCCGTTGTACTGTTTTTCCGTTACAATAAGCAGCTGAACTATGCCTTCGGGTGGGCATTCCTTCATAACCGAGCGCCGTATGGCCTCGGCTGTGGATGTATTAAGGGCAAGCTTGCTGTACACGGATTCCTGCATCATCAGAAAACCCGACTTCAGCAGAAAGTTCCGAAAATATCGGTACTCTCTGCGCTGTACACGGGTCTCTACCGGTAAATCGAAAAATACCATTACTCTCATAAATCTGTAACTCATAGCTCATAAAATCTTATACTCGCGCCTTCCTCACCGTTTAGAACATCAAAGACGCTTTTACAGTAAATTCGTATGGCATTCTGAAGATATTGTCGTCTTCCCGCAATGGTTACCTCTGTATTGAGGAGGTTGACCAATCTCGTTTTTTCTTCATTTTCCAGCTTTCCCGGGGCCATTTTAACCACCTCGCGGTCAACAATCGGGCGGAAAGGCTCCATCAAATCGGAAGCAAGATTAAAGTGGTTAAACATATTATCGTGGAAAATACCAAGCTGAGTGAGGTAACCCGCCGCGCTTATCTCACGGCTGAAGGAGGAAAGGAGAAGACTGTAGCCGTAGTTTAAGGCGGCATTGATCGGGATATCACGGTTTCTTGTGAAATCCATGCCGAAAAGGGCATTGAAGTAAACCTTCGCGGAGTGACCTTCGCGGTTGGAGCTGTCTCCGGGAAGAAGCTCATCAAGATACTGCCTTAAAAGCCCTGCCTGAGGATTTTTCAGGGCGTTTAGATGAAGCATCTGGTTTCGTATTTTCTCTCGAACAATTTCCGTCCAGACCTGCTCTTTTGCGATGTCCGACCACCCAATCTGCATTTTTATTTTCGCACTGGAGTCGTGACTGCCGTAATAGGGTATAATCTCCGCCTGAGGATTGCGCTTGGAATCGCAGAGAATCACCTTTATTTTTCTTTCCGTAAGCTCGCTGAGCAGACAGGCAGTAATCGACACGGCGGTGTTTTCGAGAATAAGCATTGCCATCTCGTCAAGATTGATGCGGGTTGTCTTTCCCTGCCTTACCACCATCTGCCCAAGAGAAAGGTCGAGCTTTGCGGGCTCACGGATAATCACCGTACGCCAGCTCATAGGTCATTTAAGCAGACTTCTTTTGTGAAGAAGCCGGTAACTGACTGGTGAATGATTGAGACGGGAATGTCATCTTTTAGATTTTTTACCGGATTGATTGCCCCAGCGCTAGATACACCGCCTATAAGACTTAAATCGGTCAAAATTGGATTGCATTGGAAGAAATGAAGTACTTCTGTCAAAAGTCTTACTTGGTCTTCTAAGGAAAGCTTTATAAATTTTTCTCTGTTTCTTCCTAAAAACTCTCCCTGTATTAATAGGCGCTTCGCATAAATCCCATGCAAGAGATGTTCTGTAAAAAAGTCATAGAGCGCAAGGTTTTCACTTTCTGTCAGCCTATCATATGATGGAACTATTTTTAAATCCTTCTTTTGCTCTTTGCGCCGATTTACATAATTCCCAATTTTCTTAAGATATTTTTCCTGCTCGGGTGTAGTTCTCAGCTCTGCCGCGCAGCGGAAAATTAACTGGTTATTGGTACGTCCGGAAAGCGTCATCGGGAATCCGTTCCAGCGGAACAGTGTACCGATTTTAATCTCAGGAATTAGTATTTCTACTTTTCCCACATTCAATTGCTCCCTAAGGTAGGCACAAAGTGCATCGGGATTCTTCTTGAATTCTGCAGCTCTGTAAAGCGGAACCGATTCAATAGATTTCTGCCGCTTTTTTGATTTATTGCCTTTTTCATAGGCAACCAGTACATAGTATGCTCCCGTTAGCTTGTTATAACCACCGTAGCGGCTGATGTTCAACTTCGGATTGTTTTTCAGAGGCTCGCTTTTTACGGGAAGTTGACCGAGACCTTTTTTCAAAGGTTGTAAATCAAACAAGGCGCCGTGAGCTTCGTGAGAGTAGCGGGTAACCATAGGGGTGTTTTTTGACATACGCGCCGTAATTTCCTGTATGGTGCCATCCTTCCCGTGCTGCCAGATAACACGGTCACCCTTACGGGTATCCAGTTTACCGAAGAGCGCTTTCACATTTACGCTGTACTCCTGCCGGCTTTGAACGAAGCGAAGCGGGTTATTCGTAAATTTTTCATTGTAAACATTGCCGACGACTATATTCAGATAGGCGTCCTTCGCATGGTGGAAATCGTTGGCGTCACGGCATTTGACAAAATCAAATTCATGTCGGAAATCAGAAACGAGTCCCGCCTTAACATAGACAATTTCGGTGTCCGGAAACAGCTGTTTAAGCAATCCCGCCACCGCCTTGGTTGACTGACGGGTTTCAACCAGCTGGCGGTTAATAAATCCCGCAAGCTCCTCGTCTGTCAATTGGGTTTTCCTCATAAGGCGACTGTATTTTTCCTTGCTGATTAAATCTTTTGAAAGAAGCAGTTTCCAAAGATCGGGCTCCCGCATATTCGAGGGAAGAGGATAGATATCCTCCTTTTCGCCATTCAGCTTGCGCTTTACCAGAACACGGTTGTCAAGACTATCGTCCTTTACTTTGGCTTGAGGATAAATATGGTCGATGTCGTAAAGCCTGTCTTTTCCGTTCCCGTCACGCATAAGATCTTCAAGCTCAATTTTTTCGTTGCTGTACATACACCTGCCCATCTGAGTATAGTAGAGGTACAGCTTGTCACTGCGGAGTTTATCCTCAGGCAGCTTTTCAATTTCAGCGACCCAATCCCTTGCGGTATCTTTGCAGTTCTTATACAGATCTAACAGTCTGGCCTTCCTCGATTCCGTGCGTTTGCCCTTCTGCTCAGCAGTTGCACCTCTTGCCATTTCCACAAAAATCTTGGCGGGGTCGTGCCCCATAATTTGGCTGACTTCGCGTGTGATAAGCAGGGTTTGCCATATGGAGCGCTTTACAGAGGGAGAAACATACTGATTTTTAACGAGGCTGTCGTAATCAAAGCTTAATTTTTGAGGATTTTGGGATGCGTTAAATCTCTCGATACTTTCACGGAATCCGTACTTGTCGGAAAGCAACTGCATAAGATTGTCATTTGTTTCCCAGAGCATGCCCATTATGCTCTTGCACTCACCTGTGCTCGGGTCTGTGTGATAGATTTCGGTTAAAAGCTTGCGTGAAAGCCTTCCCCAGCCGTCCATCTTAAGACGGCATAATTTCTGAACAACCTTCTCATCGGATTTTTCCCCGAGAATTTTTTCAATACGCCGCCTGAGCATTTTGCTGCTGTTTCCCGAGACAGTCAGAGCAAAAATCAGCTTTTCAACAGTGTCATCGTCAACTGTACTGCCGCCGAAAGCGCTTTTAATCTTGAGGACCGGCGACATGTTAGATTTAAAATCGCCGTCTATACCGGAAATATCGTTTTTCGTAATTTTATCGCCCTCGGAATTTCGTGTTCCGTTGGCATTTAGGAAATCCGCAAGCTTTTTGCCCGTTACTTTTCCGGTTGCTGCCGTGAGAAAGAGCTCATTGAAAATCTTCTGCTTTAATTCAACGGAAACTTTATTACCGCTGATTCTCAGATTGTTGAGTTCATTAAGGCACATAAACCGGCAGTATATCGCAGAATTTTGGGGAAGCACATCCTCTCCTATGAGATAAGTGCAGGTGGATGTCATGCGCCCGATAAATTCTTCCTCGCACTTCTGCTCGTCTACAACCTTTTCAAAATTCCAGGGCAGGACGCGCTCATCACTGCGCTTTACAATCCAGCAGAATCCTTTATCTCTGTGAGCATCATTAAGCGGCCCCACATAGTAGGGGATGCGGAAAGTCAGCAGCTTAGTAATTTTATCGTACGGTGTGTAGCCGTTTTCATCAGGTACATCAAGGAAGGAATAAAACCGACGCATATTGGTAAGAATTCCTTCGAGCTCCTGCAGATGTACCTGATAGGGAATAAGGCTGTTTTCCTTTGATACCTGCAGAGGCAGAAGCTGACCCGCCTCTAATTCTGCATACAGATTTCGCACATCATCGTCGGTGTCCCTATGTTCCCATACTTTTTTCAGTTCTTTTTCCAGAAACTTATAGAGATCATCCTTGCTGCAGCGTTTTTCCGTTTCCGATTTGCCGATGTATGTGAGATAGTTGCACTTGCTCTTTTCGGCACGGAATACAAGGCCGTACTTCTCGGGGGCGTATTTATGTACGGCATTCTTAAGCTGCTTCAATTCTTTTTTGTGCTTTTCATACTGTTCAACCTTTATCGCCGAGAATGTCTGCCCTTCGGGGAGAATCCTTGAAAATAAAGCCCAGCTATATACCTCGTATGCGCACTGTATGAGGTAAAAACGTTCCTCACCGAGCTTTTCCGCGTGTGACGAGCTCAGTTCCTCTATGGCCTTTTCCCTAAAGCTGAAACTCTCTGCCTCTTTAAGCAATTCGTCTGCTTCAACTTCGTCCCCGTCGTTATCCGCGAAAAGTTTAGCTGGTGATATTTTTTCTCCTGCCAGCAGTTTGGAAATCAGCTGAAGACGGCCTGCCTGCGCATTGTTGGTGTCATTTATGAGCAAATCCTTGAGAGATTTTGAAAGATCAGAGGTCCTTCCGTTGAATTCAAGTAGCTTTTTTCTTACCGGTTCCTCAATATCAACAGGCAGTGCAATATCGAAGATGTCTTCGACACATTCACAGAACTGAGCCCAGATATTTGAAAACGAACGGGCACTCTCAAGAGTTTGGCCTTCATAGAGAAAATGACCGCGATGCTTTAGTATATGAGCAATTGCCAGATACACAAGTCTTATGTCCGGCTTTGTGTCACAGCGCATAAGATAATCGCGGAGATGGTAAATTGTCTTGTATTTTTTGTGATAGTCTCGGTCAGTGAAATCAGCATCGTGAAACAGGGAATCTGCGCCGTCGACGGTTTTGTCATCCTCCCAGTATCGGCTCTCGTTTAATCTGTGAAAGAATGAAGGGTCGACGGCGGTAACCTCTGCATCAAAAATTTCTTGCAGAAGCTTTAAACGCCATTTTTTGCGGTCTGTGCGGCGACGGCTGCTTCGATTTGCCCGGCGTTCATCGGCGGGATTGCCGCTTTCAAACAGACGCACTCCCCATAAATCCTTGCCGTGTTTTTTCACAACAGTGTAATCCGGTGTGCTTACGGCCCAGCCTACGGAATCCGTACCCCCGTCTAAGCCTAAATAATATTCTCCTGTCTTAGTCACTTGACAACTCCTCCGTTCTATGTTATCTTGTAGACAATTCCAATAGGTTTGACCACTATAAGGAATTACACTACGCGTTCAAATACAATTTTTTCAAATCGCCCTTTTGGGCCCTCACAGTGTGAGAAAATCAGAAGTCGCCTATGCGGCTTCTTTTTTTGTTGCTTTTGCCATGAATGGGCAATTCAATTATAACACATTTGTACAATAACGCAATAAATATAAGTATAACCGGTAAAATCAAGATGCCATTTTGCTGAATATAGAGAATCTTATAAAAGAGGCTTCTAGACATTATAAGCTTGACCATTTCTTCGTAATATCCGTCAAGGCAATGCATCATTCTATCCCGCATCGGTATGTACGCAAATCGTTGGACGGCCTCGCATAACCCCATACTTTGGGTTAATGTGCTTTGGTTTACGGACTTGTTCGAGTACAACGACAGCGAAGCCGACAGCATTGCAAGCGTTATGACCATATTAGAGACGCTGGATGAAGCGGATGTATCATTAACCGAGCATGATTACCTAAAAATGAAAGAGTGCTTATATCACAATCAAGAATACACAGAGCAATGCAAGTAATGGCAGGCGATTCCTACATCGGACTTATGCACACGCTGTTTACGTTGGAAGACCGTTACGGTCTGGAGGTTTGCGAAAGCGATGGGGAAGCACATCTCCGCGTCAACATTCGCAAAGGGCGCGATGCCGATCAGCTGAGTCAGATGCTCGAAACATTGCAAGAGCAATCCGCTAGGCTTGCTGCAGGCGAGATCAGCCAGGAAGAGTATGACCGCTGGAGATATCACTATCCCGATTTTGACATCTCCGGACGGTGGCGCAAAGTCACACAGTCTCAGGGACTGAGTGATATGCTCATCGATGCATTGAACGACAATAGCGACAAATAAAAGAAAAGAGCTACCTGACTTCATTTGAAATCAGATAGCTCTATTTTTGTGAATAAAGAAATTATGTTGCCAAATCGTTGCCACGAGTGGTATCAAGGCTCAAAAAGTCCTGTATTTTCAAGGCTTTTTCGGCCCTTGGGATTACTCCCATTCTATCGTCGAGGTCGGTTTGGGGGTTACGTCCCAGAGGACTCGGTTGACGCCTTTTACTTCGTGGGTGATGCGGTCGACTATGTGGGCGACGAGGGCGAAGTCGAGCTGGGCGACTTCGGCTGTTACGGCGTCGACGGTGTTGATTGCGCGGATTACGACGGGCCAGTCATAGGTGCGCTTGCCGTCGGTAATGCCGGTGGTCTTAAAGTCAGGCACGA
Source organism: bacterium (assembly GCA_963590455.1). GTDB lineage: Bacteria > Bacillota > Clostridia > Oscillospirales > Oscillospiraceae > Limivicinus. The sequence continues at coordinate 8,800 of CAVAPH010000042.1, forward strand.
CGGTGAAATACTGCCAGACCTTGCCCTCAAGGCCGTTCTTTGCAAACTCCTCGCGGAGTATCGCGTCTGACTCACGCACGGCCTCAAGCCTGTCGCGGGTAATTGCGCCGACGCAGCGCACGCCGAGGCCGGGGCCGGGGAAGGGCTGACGATAGACCATGCCGTCAGGGAGACCGAGAGCCTTGCCGACTACACGCACCTCATCCTTGTAGAGGAACTTCACCGGCTCGACCAGCTCAAACTGCAGCTCCTCCGGCAGACCGCCGACGTTATGATGAGATTTTACGCCGTCAGATTCGAGGATGTCAGGATAAATTGTGCCCTGGGCGAGGAAACTGATGCCGTCGAGCTTCGCGGCTTCCTCTGCAAAAACGTCGATGAACAGCTTGCCGATGATTTTGCGCTTGCGCTCGGGATCGTCCACGCCTGCAAGGGCATCAAGGAAGCGATCAACGGCATCGACATAGATAAGATTCGCGTCCATCTGGTGGCGGAACACCTCAATTACCTGCTCCGGCTCGCCCTTGCGCAGAAGGCCGTGATTGACGTGCACGCAGGTGAGCTGCTTGCCGACCGCTTTAATCAGCAGAGCCGCCACAACGGAGGAGTCCACACCGCCGGAGAGCGCCAGCAGCACTTTTTTATCACCGATCTGTTCTCTGAGCGCCTTGATCTGCTCGTCAATAAAGGCTTCGGCAAGCGCCGGGGTTGTGATGCGTTCCATGCTTTCGGGGCGTTTGTTGTCTGTCATGATAGTTCTCTCCTTTTATTTTTTGGGACGCCGCTTCCAAGACTGAACGGTTCCCTGTCATACCTCATAATGCCGCGACGAGCTCGCGGTTATAATTTTTTAATCCGCAGCCTTGTATTTCGGGTCCTTCCAGGAGAATGAATAGTCGCCTTCAAGATAGCCGAACTGCTCCATCAAAAGCTGATAGCGCTCGGTGTAATATACCTCGTTTGTCCAGGGGTCGACGGAGTCGATGCGCCAGTGCTCGCCTGTCGGGTCGTCCCAGACCGTCGTGTTGACCACGCAGTCCGGATGCAGCTCCTTGAACTTTTCAATCTGCTCCTCAGGCACGGGCGCAGAGCAGCCGAGCCAGAGCCTCTTGAGCTTGTTCAAGCCGTAGAGCGGGGTGATGTCGGAGAAATTCTTGCAGTTTGCGATGTTCAGATGCTCCAGATTGACGCAGCTTGCGAGCGGTGAGAGGTCCGTAATATAGCGGTTTGTCTGCAGCTCGAGATATTCAAGCTTGGTGCAGCTTGCAAGGGGAGTGAGATCCTTTATCTCGTTCATCGCAAGTATGGCGACCTCCAGATTCGGCATGTACGCCACAAACGAGATGTCCGTGATATGCTCATTATGTCCGAGATCGAGGTATTTTACATCCGTGCAGTACATAAGGCTCGCCCCGTCTCTGTCGCGCACGAGACCGCCTGCAGTCGGCTTGGAGGCAAGTATCTTTTCAACGTCGGTGCGCACGCTGTAATTGTCGCCGAACCAGACACGCCACACGACCTTCACGTTCGGATTTTCGTCCCGGATTACGGCCATGCTCTCGTTGGAAACGCCGCAGAAGTCCATGTCAAGATAGGTCAGATTCTTCATGCACGGTACGACGGAGCGCACAAGCTCACCCTCATCGGTCATGGTGATGTGGTTGAGATCCATCTCGGTGTCGAGCAGGGTAAAGCTCTTGTCGTAAAGCGTGAAGTTATAATTGACGTCAGCATCCGGGCAGGCGGCGACAAGCTCTGCAATCTCGGCCCAGCTGAGCGCGCAGTCGGTATCGCTGCCGAGCTCTATCGTCTTGAGCTTGGGCAGATAGGGGAGAACGTGCATCGCGTCGTCAAGCTTATCGCTGCTGATGCCGCGAAGATCCGCCGTCTCGGTGTCAAAGCTCAGCTCCTTGCCGTTGATCGTCACGCTGCAGTTGATCTCAACATCGGGGCAGGCGGCCGCGATCTTGCCTATGGCCTCAATGCTGAGCCCGGACTGGCTTATATCCAGCGTCTTGAGCATCGGCAGATAGCCGAGCAGCTCCGCCACACTGTCAGCGTCGTCGGGATTGATCGAGCCGAGTGTCAGATCCGCGCAGTGGTTGTCTGCCACGGTCCCGTCGGGAAATGGCACTGTATAGGTCACGTCTACATCGGGATGCGCCTGCCACCACGCGAGAATCTCGGCATAGCAGGTGCTGCCGCTGAGATCTGCGCTTTCAAGCTGCGGCAGGAGATCCAGCTTTTCCGTCTCACCGTCGCCGAGCACAAGGCGGACCTCGGTTTTCTCAACGGAGACGTCCTTGTCCTCAAAATCAACCCTCTCGGCGCAGGCACAAAGAGCGATTGAGAGCAGCACGGCGAGCATGACGCATATTCTTTTTTCAACTTTGCCGGAAAGCAATTTAATGCCCCCTTTTATAAAATATCAGAAAATATGAGTTGAATTTTGCAAAGCTTTATACACTGATAAGTATATCAAAGCGCATGAGAAAATACAACAGCGTGCGCCGGAACATTTTTTGGCGCGTATATGAAAAGAGCAGGATCGTGAGACCCTGCCCTTAAAGAAATATTTTTTGCGTATTACGTAATATTAATACCTGCACAGCAGCTCGCCGTTGCCAACGTCCACCGTGATGGTTGAACCGGCAGCGAGCTCACCGCTGAGGATTGTGCGGGCAATCAGCGTTTCAACGTTTGCCTGCAGGTAACGTCTGAGCGGACGTGCGCCGTACAGAGGATCGTAGCCGCGCTCGATAATCAGCTGCTTTGCCGCATCGGTTATCTCAAGGCTGAGCGACTTGTCAGCCAGACGCTGACGCAGAGAGTTGACCATGATGTCGATTATGCCGCTGAGGTTGTCTCTCGTGAGCGGATGGAACATGATGATCTCATCGAGCCTGTTGAGAAACTCGGGACGGAAGGACATCTTCAGCTCCTGCATAACGGCGTTCTGCGCCTCTTGGGTGATTGTGCCGTCATCGGCGATACCGTCAAGCAGATGCTGGCTGCCGAGGTTTGACGTAAGTATGATGATGGTGTTCTTGAAATCCACCGTGCGGCCCTGCGAGTCGGTTATGCGGCCATCGTCGAGTATCTGCAGGAGGATGTTGAACACGTCCGGATGCGCCTTTTCAATCTCATCAAAGAGCACCACGCTGTAGGGTTTGCGGCGCACAGCCTCGGTGAGCTGACCGCCTTCGTCATAGCCGACGTATCCCGGAGGTGCACCGATAAGACGCGACACGGAGAACTTCTCCATGTATTCGGTCATATCTATACGCACGATGTTGTGCTCATCGTCGAACAGACATTCAGCAAGCGACTTTGCAAGCTCGGTCTTGCCGACGCCGGTGGGGCCGAGGAACAGGAACGAGCCAATCGGCCTGTTGGGGTCGGAGATGCCGGCACGGGAGCGGAGTATGGCCTCCGTCACCTTTTCAACGGCCTCATTTTGACCGATGACACGTTTATGCAGATAGCTGTCGAGATGCAGCAGCTTCTCGCGCTCGCCCTCCATCAGCTTTGCAACCGGTATGCCCGTCCACTTTGCCACGATTCCGGAGATCTCCTCCTCGGTGACAGTGTCGTGCACCATCGTGTCGGCCTTGCTCTGCTCGCTGCGCTTCTCGGCGTCCTCGAGCTTTTTCTCAAGTGCCGGCAGATCGGAGTATTTCAGCTTTGCAGCGGTCTCATACTCGTAGCGGCGCTGTGCATTCTCTATGTCCGCGTGGACCTTCTCTATCTCGGACTTGAGCTGCTTTACCTCGTCTACGCTGCTCTTCTCGGATTCCCAGCGCGCCTTCCGGCTGTTGTATTCGTCCTTGAGATTTGCAAGCTCCTCGCGCAGCTTTGCAAGTCTGTCCTTGCTGAGCTGGTCGTCCTCTTTCTTCAGCGCCATCTCCTCGATCTCAAGCTGCATGATCTTGCGGCGCATATCATCCAGCTCTGCCGGCATGGAGTCAATCTCCGTGCGGATCATTGCACAGGCTTCATCAACAAGGTCAATGGCCTTATCGGGGAGGAAACGATCGGTGATGTAACGGTTGGACAGTGTTGCGGCGGCGACAAGTGCGTTATCGTGGATGCGCACGCCGTGATATACCTCATAGCGCTCTTTAAGTCCACGGAGTATGGATATTGTATCCTCGACCGTCGGCTCATCTACCTGCACGGGCTGGAAACGACGCTCCAGCGCGGCATCTTTTTCGATGTACTTGCGGTATTCGTCCAGCGTGGTTGCACCGATGCAGTGCAGCTCGCCGCGCGCAAGCATAGGCTTGAGCAGGTTGCCGGCATCCATGCTGCCCTCGGTCTTGCCGGCGCCCACGATGGTGTGCAGCTCATCTATGAAGAGGATGATCTTGCCCTCACTGCGGCGGATCTCCTCCAGAACGGCTTTCAGACGCTCCTCAAACTCGCCGCGGTACTTTGCGCCTGCAATCAGTGCGCCCATATCCAGCGAGAATATTGTCTTGTCCTTCAGCCCCTCCGGCACATCGCCGCTGACTATACGCTGGGCAAGGCCCTCTGCGATAGCCGTCTTGCCGACGCCAGGCTCACCTATGAGAACAGGATTGTTCTTCGTCTTACGTGAGAGTATGCGAACGACGTTTCTTATCTCGGTGTCACGGCCGATAACGGGGTCAAGCTCGTTGTTGCGGGCGCGCTGGACAAGGTCGGTGCCGTATTTCGTCAGGGCATCGTAGGTGCTCTCGGGATTGTCCCCGGTGACTGGTGAGGTCTTGACCTTGGCAAGCTCCTTGGTAAAGCCGGATTTCGTGATGCCGTGGTCGTCAAATATGCGCTTTATCGCGGCAGTCGGTGCGGCAAATATGCCGATCATCAGGTGCTCCACCGACAGGTATTCATCGTCCATCGATTTTGCAGCCTTTTCTGCAGCGTTAATTACGCGGTTGGCCTCCTGCGAGAGGTAGATCTGCTGTGCGTCGCCGCCGACCTTCGGCAGACGGGAAATCTCCGTGTCCAGCTCCGAGAGAACGGTGTTGCAGTCAACGCCCATCTTGCCGAGCAGCGAGGGGATAAGCCCGCCGTCCTGATCGACAAGAGCGTAGAGCAGATGCTCCGGCATTAAGTAATTGTTGTGGTTTTCTTCCGCCATTGACTGGGCGGTCTGTATAGCTTCAAGAGTTTTCTGAGTGAAATTCTGAGTATTCATAAAATAATCTCCTTCCCACTCCAATAGGTTCAGCTTTTAATTTATGATTAAAATTAAGCTTTTAGATATGTATCGGAGTTTTGATAAGATTGGAGTAATACGCGGCTTCAACGTCGTGCGCGTCATACCTGCCGCTCAGGTAGCCCTTCATCAGCTTGTCGAAGAGCGTGACATACTGGCTTATTGCGTTTGCCAGCTCGTTTGCGGTGCAGTCCTTATCAGGTGCGGAGATGCTGCGCACAAACTTCCCGTCGTAGAGCGCATACTCTATGTCGGCGCCGGTCAGCGGATGCAGCAGGCGATCCTCCATGTCCTTCCACAGGCGGAAGAAATCCGTCATGGCGGAGATAAGCACGGTGGACTGCGTGCGGAACATCACCGATAGCTCGCCGATTGTCCCGGTGCCTCCGGGGCTGAGCGCCACCTCGTACTTCACTGTCGGCCGGTATTTATATTCCAGCGAGCTTTTCAGCGACATCGAGAAGGTGTTCGGCGAGAAGAACGGCACCAGATCCCTCGACGGGGACATGAGCTGCTCTATTGCGGAGAGCACGTCGTTAATCTTGCGCTCCGGCGTTGTGTAATTGACGTACTCGGCCAAAATCTGATTTATCAGGTTTGAACGGCTTGTACCCATACGGTGCGCCAGCGCGTCAACCTCACGCACTACCTCATCATTGAGCATCAGGCTGTATAAAGTCTTTTTCATGGGTTCAACCATCCCTTTCCTTTTTCTACAGTCTGAAGTATAGCACCATCAAAAAACTTTGTCAACGGTTTTATATAATAAATAACGCAAATTATATCGAGTTTACATACGGTTCACAAAGTCCCGGATGATAGGGGAGG
>CAVAPH010000043.1:0-14385 GCA_963590455.1 bacterium
ACCGTCTTCCAAAAGAGCGAAGATGAGACGGATTAAGCCATATCAGCAATAAGAAAGGCAAAAAGCATGGAACTTTATGTTAAACAATTTCACGAGTTAAGCGTTGACGAACTGGCGGATATCTATAAGCTGCGGGTTTCGGTATTTGTTGTGGAACAGAAATGCCCGTACCAGGAAGTCGATGATGCAGACAGGCAAGCGTATCATGTCTGGCTGCAGGATGAGGACGGAATCGAGGCATATGCGCGCGTGCTCCCTGCCGGGACAATATTTCCAGAAGTATCTATGGGCCGGGTTATAGCAAAGAAAAGGCGCTGCGGCCTCGGCACAAAGATAGTTGCTGCCGCGATCGAGACAGCAAAGACTTGTCTTAAAGCCAAAAGCATAAAAATAGAAGCCCAGGAGTACGCAAAGTCACTCTATGAAAAAGCCGGCTTTGTGCAGACCTCAGAACCCTTTTTAGAAGACGGCATCCCACACGTACAGATGCTGCTCAGAATGTGAATATACCCTCACCCACACCGCATGGAACAAAATCGTATTCAGATCGTCAAAACTAAAGTAAACAGCATTTACACAGATATAAACACATTGGGAGCGGGAAGCATTTGGCACAGATAAGACTTGATAAGTATATGGCGGATCTCGGTATTGCGAGCCGTAAGGAGCTGCGGGACATAATTCGCCGCGGGCGCGTCTGCGTTGACGGTGTGGCAGTCACCTCGCCGGAAAAGAAAATCGATCCGGATAATTGCAGCGTCACATTTGACGGTGAGCCGCTGTGTTATTCAAAGGCGCACTACTATATGATTTATAAACCCTGCGGCATTGTTACAGCGACTGAGGATAAGCGGCAGAAAACCGTACTTGATCTTGTCACCCCCGAGATGCGCCGAATGGGATTGTTTCCGGTCGGCCGGTTGGACAAAGACACCAGTGGTCTGCTGCTGTTAACGGACGACGGAGAATTTGCCCACAGAGTCATATCGCCGAAATCTGAGATAGTAAAGCGCTATTATGCGCAGGTGGAAGGGGAGCTTGACGCTTCTGATTCCGCTGCGTTTGAAAAAGGTATCATTCTTGCAGACGGCACGCATTGCCTTTCTGCAAAGCTCGAAATTCTTTCTCATGACGAGTGCATAGTCTCCGTAATGGAGGGAAAGTATCATCAGGTGCGGCGCATGCTTGCTTCACGCAGAAAACCGGTTCTCGTTCTAAAGCGTTTGTCGGTCGGCGGACTGAAACTTGACGATGAAATGCGTGAAGGAGACTTTCGTGAACTTGCCCAAGAAGAAATTGAACTTATCTATATTGCAAATTAACGGAAAAAATGCGATGTTTTCAACGGTTTTTCAGCTAATAAACGACTCGTCGAAAAAAATTCACAAAAAATAACGTCGATTTCTATTGAAAATCACATAAGATGGAGTTATTATGTAGAAAGAGAATTGCGGATTTATAGTGTTTTTTGCTATAATTGATAAAAGGGCCGCTGCGCGGCGCACCGCAGAGCAGGGGAGGCATATTAAATGTCAAGCAAAATATTCCAGAATGTGATTATCCAGATGAAAGACGCCGTTGACAGAACCATCGGTGTCGTAGACGAACAGGGCTTTGTTGTCGCCAGCAGTGAGCTTGCGATGATAGGCTCACGCCTTGACGACTTTCGCATCTACGAATTTGACGGGGCAGAGCATTGCGTTGTCACCGCCAGCCGGACATACAGCCCGCTTTCTACCGAGGGCGGAAAGCTGGATTACGCCGCCTTTGTGGAAGGCACGGACTCAATGGCAAAAACCCTGTGTGCCGTTGCAGCTGTTGCTTTTAACGAGGCAAAGAACAATTATGAAGAGAAGCACAACAAGGCTGCCTTCGTAAAGAACATCATTTCCGACAACATCCTTCCGGGCGATGTCTATGTCCGTGCAAAGGAGCTGCACTTTGTCACCGATGAACCGCGTGTAGTGCTGCTTGTGCGCCAGATAGAGAACCCGGATGTTTCTGCGGTTGAGGTTATTCAGCGCCTCTTCCCGGATAAGCAGCGCGATTTCGTCCTCAATATCAATGAGGCGGACGTCGTTGTTGTCAAGGCACTTCCGAGCGCCAATTGCCCCGAGGAAATCCAGAAGATTGCACGCACGATTGAGCGCGTAATGCACGAGGAGCTCGGCGCAAAGACCGTTATCGGCATCAGCACGAACGCTCGTCACCTGCGTGAGCTGGCGGACCGCTATAAAGAGGCACAGGTTGCTATCGATGTCGGCCGTATCTTCGAGGCAGACAAGACCATAATTAATTACGAGACTCTCGGTCTCGGCCGTATTATTTATCAGCTGCCGACGACACTTTGCGAGATGTTCCTCAATGAGGTGTTCAAGAAGAACCCCATTGAGACACTTGATGAGGATACTCTTGAGACTATCAACCGCTTTTTTGAAAATAACCTCAATGTCTCCGAGACCTCCCGTAAGCTCTATGTGCACCGCAATACGCTTGTCTACAGACTTGAGAAGATAAAGAAAATTACGGGCCTCGACCTGCGTGAGTTCGATCATGCAATTGTCTTCAAGGTCGCAATGATGGTCAAGATGTACCTTGACTCTCTTAACACTTCCAAATACTGAGCTTTCAACTCGGTTTAAGGAATATATCCTATAATGTAATGTGTGCAGCCATGGAATGAGATAACTCCGGCATGCACCACGGAGGATTATAACAATGGTTCAGATGAACAATGTCACGAAGATCTACGAGAGCAGCAACACCGTTGCGCTTGACAGCGTCGATCTGACGATCAATGAGGGCGAATTCGTCTTCCTTGTCGGCCCGTCCGGCTCCGGAAAGACAACGCTCATGAAGCTTATAACCGGTGAGGTTTTCGCAACTTCCGGTCAGGTTATAGTCAATGATTTCGATATGACTAATATCCGCCGCAGTAAGCTGCCGAAGGTCAGAAGAACGCTTGGCGTTATATTCCAGGACTACCGGCTTATAGAAAACATGACCGTGTATGACAATGTTGCGTTCGTTATGCGCGTTGTCGGCGCTGCTCCCAGAGAGATAAAAAAGCGTGTACCTTACGTGCTTGAGCTGGTTGGCCTCGAGGGCAGAGAAAAGCGCATGCCAAACGAACTTTCCGGTGGTGAGCAGCAGCGTGTTGCCATTGCAAGAGCACTGGCAAACAATCCCCGCATGATAGTTGCGGATGAGCCTACAGGCAACCTTGACCCTGTGCGCAGTCTTGAGCTGATGCTGCTTTTCGAGAAAATTAACGAGATGGGAACGACAGTGCTTGTCGTCACTCATGAGAAGGAGCTTGTCAACGCCTTTGCCAAGCGCGTCATTACAATTGACGGCGGCCACGTGATAAGCGACGGAATGGATGGGTATTACAGCTATGAGATTGAGTAGATGCGGTTATCTTATACGCGAGGGCTTCCGCAGCATTACAAAGCACGGTTTTATGTCCTTTGCTTCGGTCACGGTTATTATGGCCTGCCTTATAATTATGGGCAGTGTCTCGCTGCTGTCGGTTAATATCGACGCACTTATAAAAGATCTTGAAGATCAAAATGAAGTTGTCGTCTTTGTCGATGACTCCATTTCGGATGAAAAAGAGGCTGCCGCACTGCAGAGCAGTATAGAGGCAGTTGATAATGTGAGCTCGGTTGAATTCGTTTCGCGCACTGATGCTATGGATTCTTTCATGAGCAAGTACGACTCCTCCCTTATGGAGGGCATAGACGAGACCGTGTTCCGTCATCGTTTTGTCGTGCATCTTACGGATATCTCCCTCATGGCAGATACCGAGCAGGAGCTCCGCAATGTTGAGGGCGTGGCCAAGGTCAATGCACACCTTGATTATGCCAATGCCTTCGTTTCCATCCGCAATATTGTCAGCGTTATTTCGCTGGTACTTATTGTGATGCTGGTGTTCGTATCCGTGTTCATCATGTCCAACACCATCAAGCTTGCCACAGTTGGCCGCCGTGAGGAGATTGCCATCATGAAAATGGTCGGCGCAAATAACTCATTCATCAGGCTGCCTTTCGTGGTTGAAGGTCTTGTCCTGGGCATACTCGGCGGCGGACTTGCATTCTTTGCCGAGTGGGGCGTATACGAGCTTATAACCGGCAAAATTGTCGGCACTCTTACCGGCAGCTTTATTTCGGTCGTACCGTTCAGGTCGGTCGCAATGGTCGTTCTTATTGTCTATCTCGCAACCGGCATTCTTGTCGGTGCAGTCGGCGGCGTGAACGCCATCAGAAACTACCTGAAGGTTTAAAAGTCAGGCATCCTTTGCATATGCATTGCATACGTGAAGAATTCCCCCGGAAATAAGGAGCATACTTAGCAATGAACAATAAAAAGGTTATCTCTTTAATCGCGGTTGTTCTCGCGGTGCTTATGGTGCTTTCACTGATGGTCAGCATAATTCCTGTCAGTGCATACGCCGTGACTGAGGATGAAATTACTGCGATACAGGAGCAGAAGTCGGAGCTTTCCAGCAAGGTTAAGGACTGCAAGGAGAGACTTGAGTCGCTCCAGTCGGAGCAGGCCAACGTGCTTGAGCAGAAGGCTGCACTTACCGAGCAGAACAAGCTCACTCAGGAGCAGATTGATCTTGTGCAGGAACAGATAGACTTGTACAGCGACATGATCGAGCAAAAGGCTGAGGAAGTCGAAGATGCGAAGACCCGCGAGGATCGTCAGCTCCAGAAGTACCGCACCCGTGTGCGCGCAATGGAAGAGAACGGCGGATATAATATACTTGCGGTTCTGCTCAACGCTTCCAGCTTCAGCGAACTGCTTGCTGCGGTTGACGACATGGGCGAGATCATGAACAGCGATAAGCTTCTTGAGGATCAGTATGTCGCTGCCCGTGAAGAAACTGAAGAGATAAAGGCAGACTATGAAGAAGTCAAGGCCGACTATGAAGAGAAGCAGGATGAGCTTCAGGACGAGCAGGATGAGCTGAAAAAGCAGATGGATGAAGCCAACGAACAGCTCGAGGCTCTTGCCGATGATATTGAAAAAGCAACAAAGGAGTACGAGGCGGCACAGGCCGAGGAGGCAAGTGCAGCCGCAGAGATCAACTCCCTCATTGCACAGTACAATGCCGAGAAGGCAGCACAGACTCAGACCACCACTCAGGAAGTCGTTAATGAAGACGGCACTGTGACAACTGTTGAAGTGCCTGCAGAGAGCAACACCGTCACCGGAACAGGCTCTCTGATCTGGCCCGTGCCTTGCTCAATGCGCATCACCAGCCGTTACGGCAACCGTTCAGACCCGTTTACCGGCGTGACTACTTATCATGCAGGTATTGATATTGACGGCTACGGCAACGACGGTCAGCCCGTAATCGCGGCGGACAGCGGCACCGTTATTACAGCGTCCTCCAACAGCGGCTACGGCAACTATGTCATTATTGACCACGGCGGAATGAAGACTGTTTACGCGCATATGTCCGGCCTCGCTGTCAGTGCAGGTCAGGAGGTCACGCAGGGACAGACCGTCGGTTACCTCGGCGCGACCGGCCGTGCAACCGGCACGCACTGCCACTTTGAGGTTTTTGTAGGCGACAGCAGAGTTGACCCGGCGTCCTATTTCACCGGTGTGACATATTACAACTGCTGATTGGATACGGCGTATGAACCATCGATTCAGAAAAGTTCTCGCAGTGCTTATGGCACTTGCGGTGATGCTTCCGCTGTTCTCCGGGGCGCTGCCGGTTACTGCGCAGGCAGTATCCGAGGATGAGCTGGAGGAGCTGAAGAGCGAGCGCGACGCGCTTGTAAAGCAGCGGCAGGAGCAGCAGGCTGTTGTGGATAATCTTAAGCAGCAGCAGGCGAGTGTACTTGCAATTAAGCAGGCACTCGATGAAAGAAATACATATACGCAGTGGCAGATTGAGCTCACTCAGCAGGAAATCGACCTCTACGAGGACATGATAACCGATAAGAGCCTTGAAGTTGAGGAAGCTAAAGAGCTCGAGAATGAACAGCTTGATAAATACCGCAGCCGCGTGCGCGCAATGGAGGAGAACGGCAGCTACAATTTCGTTGCCTATCTGCTCAACACATCCAGCCTCGGTGAACTTCTTACCGCCGTTGATGATATCGGCGAGATAATGGAGAGTGACCGCGAGCTTGAGGATGCCTATATCGAGGCACGCGAGAATACGGAAGCCGTTGTCGAAGAGTACGAAGAGTACAAATCAGGCATAGAGGAAAAGCAGGAGGAACTGCGCGATGAGCAGGAGGAGCTTCAGTCAGAGCTTGACGAGGCAACCCAGCTCATTACGGATATTACTGCCAACCTTGAAGAGAACGCGGCAGTGCTTGCCGAGTTTGAGGCTGCCGAACAAGAGGCTGAAACAAACGTTGCCAACATGGTCATCGCGCTTGAAAAGCAGAATGCGGCTTCGAGCGGCGGCTCTGTTTCAGGTACCGGCCAATTTATATGGCCTGTTCCTTCATGCACTTATCTTACAAGCCGCTTCGGTCTGCGTGTTCACCCAATTTACGGAACCACAAAATCGCACACCGGCGTTGATATCGGCGCTGCGTCCGGCGCTACGATAGTTGCTGCGGACGGCGGTACGGTCGTAATGGCAGGCGTGAACAGCGGCTATGGCAACTGCGTCATGATAGATCACGGCAACGGTTATAAAACTCTGTACGGCCATATGTCCTCAATCGCTGTGTCGAACGGACAGACGGTCTCTCAGGGTGAAACAATCGGTTATGTCGGCAGCACGGGCGTTTCAACCGGCCCGCATTGCCACTATGAGGTCTGGAAGGACGGCTCACGCATAGATCCTGAGCAGTTCTACACCGGACTGACATTCTCCGAGGATGCCGGAGTGTGATAACTACAACAGGGCAGTCAAATTATTTCGACTGTCCTGTTTAACTGATATTTGCATCAGAACAACAATGCCGCTATTTAACGCGGCAGGAGGGAGCGTTGCTTGAAAAATTTATTCAGAAGGCTGCTGCATAATATAGGACGTGTGGTTGCTGCCATACTTAACATAGGCATCAGTCTTAAGTTTGTAATTCTCGCCTGTGCAATTCTCACGATCGGCACGTATTATATTACGTCTAATAAGCTGATAGATAATGTCGGCGGTAAGAGTGATTATGACGAGGCAATGCGTTATATCGAGATAAAAGATATAGCCGAAGAGAAATTCATAGATACAGTCGATAGAACCAGCATGGGTGACTCGGCTGCAGCGGCTATGATCAGCGGTCTCGGTGATCCTTGGAGCTATTACATGACAGCCGATGAGTACAAGACTTATCAGCTTTCTTCAACCAGTGAATATTCCAACATCGGTATGACGATAATGGAGGATGAGAACACAGGCGGCTATCAAGTCGTTGCAGTCAATGCTGATTCACCTGCGGCATGGGGCGGCTTGAGCTCAGGCATGGTTATAACCTCCGTTGACGGTGAGAGCGTTATCGGTCAGGATATCGACTATGTGCGAACCCTGATTCGCTCGCGTTTGAATACAAAGTTCACACTCGGTATAAGCAACGGGCAGGACATTGAGGTGGATTGTTCGAGCACCTATGTGAGCTCTGTAAGCTATCGTATGGAAAAAACCGAGGCAGGCTATGTGCAGATAAAGAGCTTTGAGGCCGGCAGCGGGCAGGACGCCATTGATGCAATTGAAGATCTGCTCTCACAGAAAGCGGTTGCACTGTGCATAGATGTCCGCGGCAACTCCGGCGGCTTGAAGAGTGAGATCACATCACTGCTTGATTATCTGCTCCCGAAAGGCACGCTTTTCATCGAGAAGGACAAGGACGGAAACGAGGATGTCGCAACATCTGACGGTATGTGCGTCCAGATTCCTATAGTCGTTCTGATAAATACTGAGACCTACAGCGAGGCGGAGGTTTTTGCCGCAGTGCTTCAGGAATATGACTGGGCACTTCTGATGGGTGAACCGACAAGCGGCAGGACAAGAACACAGACCACAATTCCGCTTGAGGACGGCAGTGCGATACGCCTCTCTACAAAGACGTATATAACGGCAAACGGTGTTGATATATGCTCCGCGGGCGGCGTTGTCCCTGACTCGATCGTTTATAACTCCGATGCTTCCGCAACCGGTACCACCTCCGGTACAACCGGCGACAGCGATGGTACTGCAAGTACATCAAATGACGATCAGCTGATGGCAGCTCTTAAATATTTGAGTTGACATGGCGGGGGAATATCAATATAATATATAAGCTAAAAATACGCCCATGCATTGCGTGCAGCGGTTTGCAAGAGATTTCCGATAGCTCCGTATGAGATATAATTGAAAAGGGGAAAGATATATGGCCAACTCAAACAGATTTAAAATGAGCCAGGAGCGTCTTGACGCTATAAAGGAAGAACTTCACTATCTTGAGACAGTCAGAGAAAAAGAAGTTGCTGAGCATCTTAAAGAGGCGAGAAGCTTCGGTGACCTGTCCGAAAACAGTGAGTATGATGAGGCAAAGGATGAGCAGGGCAAGCTGTATTCCAAGATTGCAGAGCTCAAGGTTCTCATTGAGAATGCGGAAATCGTTGAAAATATAGACGCTGACGCACCGAAAGATACTGTCACACTCGGCAGCATCGTCAAGATTCTTGACATGGAGTACGACGAAGAGGATACCTTTGAGATCGTCGGCTCTCAGGAAGCAAACCCCAAGGCAGGCCGTATCTCTGATGACTCTCCTCTCGGCAAGGGCCTTCATGGTCACAGAGAGGGCGATATCGCAACGATCGAAGCTCCCCAGGGTGTCCTGAAGTTCAAGATAATTTCTGTAGAGAACAAGTAATCGTCAATAAGACTGACTGGGCGCGGCAGATTCTGTCACGCCCAGCGCGCAGTTATAAGAATAAATAATTTATCATAGATAGGTGGTTTTTTGATGAGCGATGCAGTAAACAAGCAGGGCGGCGAGGTACAGGAGCT
Source organism: bacterium (assembly GCA_963590455.1). GTDB lineage: Bacteria > Bacillota > Clostridia > Oscillospirales > Oscillospiraceae > Limivicinus. The sequence goes on from CAVAPH010000043.1 coordinate 8,972, forward strand.
TTCCGAAATTCTTCAGATTCGCCGTGACAAGCTTGCCGCGCTTCAGCAGGAGGGAAGAGACCCGTTCCAGCAGACCAAGTTTGTGAGAAGCGCATGGTCAAACGAAATAAAGGATAACTACGACAACTTTGATGCCAAGACCGTCTCCGTCGCCGGACGTATTATGTCCAAGCGCGGAATGGGCAAGGCAATTTTCTGCCACATAAAGGACGACAAGGGTCAGATACAGCTCTATGTCCGCTCCGATGCTGTAAGTGAGCAGGAGTTTGCGGATTTCCGCAAGTATGATATCGGTGATATAGTCGGCGTCAGCGGCTATGTTTTCAAGACCAAGACAGAAGAAGTCTCCGTCCATGTCTCCCAGATTACGCTGCTCTCCAAGTCTCTGCGTCCTCTGCCCGAAAAGTTCCATGGCATGACAAATACTGAGCTTAAGTACCGCCAGCGCTACGTTGACCTTATCGTCAACGAAGAGAGCCGCAGAAACTTTGAAATCCGCTCCAAGTTTATAAGCTACGTACGCCGTTTCCTCGACGGCCGCGGATATATGGAGGTTGAGACTCCTGTTCTCAACACTATTTCCGGTGGTGCAACAGCACGTCCTTTCATCACTCATCACAATACTCTTGATATTGATATGTTCCTCCGTATCGCGACTGAGCTGAATCTCAAGCGCCTTATCGTCGGCGGAATTGAGCGCGTTTACGAGATCGGCCGTATCTTCCGCAATGAGGGCATGGACACCAAGCATAACCCCGAATTCACGACGGTTGAGCTCTACGAATCCTACGCTGATTTCAACGATATGATGGATCTTTTCGAAGCTCTGCTCTCAGGTGCTGCAATGGAGATTCTCGGCACCTATGATGTGACCTGGCAGGGGCAGCAGGTCAGCCTCAAGCCGCCGTTCCGCCGCATGACTATGGCAGAGGCTGTTAAGGAATATCTCGGCGTTGACTTTATGGCGATAGACTCCGATGAAGAGGCTGTCAAGGCCGCAAAGAGCGTCGGCGTAGACATGGATAAGGTCGAGCAGACCTGGGGTCACGCGCTCTATGAGTGCTACGATCAGAAGGTTGAGGAGCAGATGATTCAGCCGACCTTCATCACTATGCACCCCGTTGATGTCTCCCCGCTTGCAAAGCGCAGCCCGAAGGATCCCCGCCTGACTGAGCGTTTTGAGCTCTTCATATGCAGCAGTGAGATGGGCAATGCCTTCTCAGAGCTTAACGATCCTATTGATCAGAAGCAGCGCTTCCAGAAGCAGGTCGAAATGCGCGCCAAGGGCGATGATGAAGCCGGCATGATGGATGAGGACTTTATAAATGCTCTCGAGTACGGCATGCCTCCCACGGGCGGCCTTGGCATAGGCATTGACCGCTGTGTAATGCTTCTCACCGGCTGCAGCTCCATCCGCGACGTAATCCTCTTCCCAACGATGAAGCCGACGGATCTCCCCAAGAGCGAAAAGAAGCCTGAGGAGCCAGCTTCTGCTGCAGCAGAAGTTCAGCCGCAGACTAAGGTCGATGAGCCAATTGACTTTTCAAACGTCCAGATCGAGCCTTTGTTTGCAGATTTCGTTGATTTCGAGACTTTCTCAAAGAGCGATTTCAGAGCCGTAAAGGTTAAGGAGTGCGAGGCAGTTAAGAAGTCCAAGAAGCTGCTCAAGTTTGTCCTTGACGACGGAACAGGCACCGACCGCGTTATACTCAGCGGCATTCATGCCTACTACGAGCCTGAAGAGCTTGTCGGCAAGACCTGCATTGCAATCACAAATCTTCCCCCGCGTCCCATGATGGGCATCGAGTCCTGCGGCATGCTTATCTCCGCCGTCCACCACGAGGGTGACGAAGAAAAGCTCCACCTTCTCATGGTAGACGACCACATCCCCGCAGGTGCAAAGCTGTATTAAAAAGTAATATGAACACAATAAATGGGCAATTCCAACTGGGATTGCCCATTTTGTAAAAATAGGCTTTTAATAAATTGTGATTATGAGGGGAAAAAATATATGCCTAATATTACCAAAGCCAAAATACAAGCGCAATCTAAAGCTATATTAGAAAAACTTTACGGGCCTAACGCTTGCTTTAGGGATGGGCAATACGAAGCAATTGAAGCTACGATGACAAACAAAAGGACGCTTGTTGTTCAGCGAACAGGATGGGGAAAAAGCCTTGTTTATTTCATATGTACAAAACTCCTCCGTTCTATGAATCGTGGTTTAACAATGGTTGTAAGCCCGTTGCTTGTCCTTATGGAAAACCAACTTGAGGCGGCAACAAAGGTCGGACTTAAGTGTGATGTACTTAACAGTACAGTAAGAGATAGACGTGAAAGTATACTCACTAGCATCGAAAATGATGAATTAGATCTTGTGTTTGTTACTCCGGAGAGCCTTTTCAAAGAAGATGTTCAAAGTCGTTTACCAAATATTCGGATAGGACTCTTTGTAGTTGATGAGGCTCACTGCATTTCCGACTGGGGACATGATTTCCGATTAGAGTATGGAAACTTGAAAAAAATAATTAAACAGTTGCCGGAAAATGTACCAATATTGGCGACTACAGCTACGGCAAATGATCGCGTGGTATCAGATCTACGTGCACAACTCGGAAATAATGTTTTTATTTCACGTGGGCCGCTTACGAGAGAATCGCTATATATACAAATTTTAAAAATGCCGGGACGAATTGAACGTTATGCGTGGATGGCGGAAAATATACCGAAACTCCCCGGATGTGGGATCGTTTATTGCCTAACTCAGAGAGATTGCGATTACCTCGCGGAATTCTTGAATAAGAATCATATTAGCGCAGCTGCATATTATTCACGTTCCCGGGCTGATGAAGATCTAAATCGAACAATTGAAAAACAATTTCAAAAAAATGAAATTAAAGTTATTGTTGCAACTATTAAATTGGGAATGGGTTATGATAAAGACGATATATCTTTTGTAATTCATTATCAAATGCCGCAAAACATTGTATCATATTATCAACAGATTGGACGAGCAGGTAGAAATATAGATAAAGCTTACATTTTCCTTATGTATGGCAAGGAAGATGAAGACATCTTGAATTATTTTATAGAGACTGCATTTCCGACCCAAAAGGAAACAGACCAGATTATCAAATTTATAGGCGAACATAATGGAGTAAAACTGAATCAAATTATTTCTGCGATAAATATTAGGAAAGCACGGATAGACAAGGCTTTGATGTTCTTGGAGAATGATGGATTTATACGAAAAGAAAGCGGAAATTACTATATTAACCCCAAAAAATACACATATGATCATAAACGTTACAATGAAATCACATCTATAAGAAGAAAAGAAATGGAGCAAATGAAGGAGCTTGCTTCCATAGATACTTGTTACAGCAAGTATATTGTTTCTTGCCTTGATGATAAATATGCGCATGATTGTGGACAATGCGCTAATTGTCTGCATCACGAAATGATGCCATCGTGTGCCTCACTTAAATATATAGATGTTGCGCAAAAATATATTAATGGACTTGTTTTTGACATCGAGCCACGTAAACAATGGGCAGATTCATCTGTTACGAAAAGAGAAAAAATCAAATTCATAAACCAAACTGGCAAATGCCTTTCGCGATATGGTGATGCAGGATACGGAGAACTGGTTAAGCGAGGAAAATATTCAGCGGAGAAGCGCTTTTGTGACGAACTTGTCGGAAAAAGCACTCAGGTGTTAAAACCATATATTTTAGAGAATAATATAAAATATGTATGTGCTGTACCATCGCTTAGAAGCAATATAGTGAAAGACTTTGCTGAGAGACTAGCCAAAGCTCTTGGAATTAGTTTTTTGGACCTTCTTGGAAAAAATGATGCATTACAACAAAAAAAGATGGAGAATAGCTCTTATCAGTGCTCAAATGCATTTAAATCATTTTATGTAAAAACTGAAAGAGTCCCACCGGTAAATATACTCTTGGTTGACGACATGGTTGATTCAAAGTGGACACTGACAGTATGCGGATATAGGCTGATGGAAGCAGGTGCCGAAAAGATATTTCCATTTGTTTTGGCAGACAGCAGTAGTAGGGAGGATTAATATGAATCAAAACTCAAATGCAATTTTTACTTTATGTAGTCATCTGTGCGTTGGTGAGGGTATAGAACCACTTGAACCAAAAGAGTACAGCATACTTGCAAAAAAATTGCTTGAAATAAAGAAAACTCCAAGCGACTTGCTCTATTTTTCTTTAACTGACTTAATGGAACAGCTTAATATGGATGAGCCTGGGGCTAAAAGAATAATGCGACTTATAGACAGAAATGCAAGTATATGCTTCGAACTGGAGAAATATAACAACATTGGCGTCGAAGTAGTTACCAGAGCTGACAGTCTTTATCCATCTCGATTAAAGAAAAAACTTGCAGAGAAATGTCCGCCAATTTTCTACTATGCCGGAGATATAAAACTACTCAGCAGATCCGCTATCGGTTTCGCGGGGTCAAGAAACGTAGAACAACGGGATTTGGATTTCACTAAAAACGCGGTGCACAAGGTGGTTTCCTCAGGATATGGCGTTGTAACCGGCGGGGCCAAAGGAGTAGATACAATATCAGGAAATGAGGCGGCTATTTGCGATTCATTTTCTGTTGAGTATTTGGCCGATTCCATGGTAAGAAAACTTAAAAAGAGTGATATAGTTAAACAAATTCAAGATGGGAAACTGTTGCTTTTGTCGTCAGTGAAGCCTGATGCAGGTTTTAATGTTGGCGCAGCTATGTCTAGAAATCGCTATGTTTATGCACAGTCAGAGGCTACCGTGGTAGTGCGCTCTGACCTGAACAAAGGTGGTACATGGGCTGGTGCTACGGAAAATCTTATGCATTCGTGGTGTCCAACACTATGCTGGAATCATCCTTATCCCGGAAATTTGGCCTTAATAAAAAAGGGGGCTATCTCAATTAATGAGGATTGGGACGGCAAAATTTCCACATCGACTGTACCAGCAGAATCAGAAAATGTTGAAGGGCAAATGTCATTATTTGAGGCAGATGCTTGAGAATAGTGCATCAGAAAACATGAAGTTTACGTGAAACAAGCAATGCAAGCACCTCTTGCGTCGCTTTTCCGGGTTGCAAGAGGGACTTCCTTGACATCTACCGCCATGTGTATATAATGCGGGGAGGAGGTGCGAAATGCATGAACTTTGGAGAACAGATAAAATGCATTCGCAAAGAGAAAAGCTTAAGGCAGGAACAGTTTACCATGAAGCTTAATGTAAGCAGGCTGTGTCTAATTGGGAGAACAATAAGAACCTGCCGGACATAGGAATGCTGATTCTGATGTCGGATGTGTTTCAGATATCTCTGGACAAACTGATCAAGGGAGACGAACGGATGAACAACATGACCGAAAAAGTAATCAAAGA
>CAVAPH010000044.1:0-13926 GCA_963590455.1 bacterium
CTTGCCATGTCGATTGTGGTGCTGAATCTGCGTAAGATTCAGCGTACCCTTTCGCGCCTGTTTTTGCAATTTTTGTACGATTTCTGCTTACAGAAAAAATCGGCATTTGTTCAGTAGACATTAATTAATAATATAATGATAAATACGAGGAGGCTCCGCATGAAAATGCGGAGCCTCCTGCTATAAGAAAGGAATGCGAAGACAGGGGAGTGTGTTAGATAGCAAGGGCGGCGTTGAGTGCGTCACCGGTCGCAAGCATGGAGTTGCCGGGAGCCTGGCGGGCCTCGCCGATAACTATTACCTGGGAAACGAGCTTTTCAAGCTCTGCCGAGAGGGTATTGTTGGAGCGGTAGCCCATTGCCAGCACGATGTTATCGTATCCGCGCAGCTCGTGAGTGCTGCCGTCGATGGTGCTCGTATAGGCAACGCCGTCTGTGAAGAACTCGCTGACGCGGGCGTTGGTAAACTGCCCAACTTTATGGTGCTCAAGGCTTGCCATGATGTATTTGCGCGGCTCGGGCATGATATCCTCGCCGACAACGGGCTTCATCTCAACTATGTCGCAGGCGTGACCACGCTCGGCCAGATGCTCGGCAGCTTCGGCGCCGACCATGCCGCCGCCGACGATGAGCACCTTTTTGCCGACGTTGTATTTGCCCGTGAGCATATCCTCGGCGTTTATATAGCCGCAGTCGGCAAGACCGGGGATAGGCAGAATGAGCGGCACAGAGCCTGTTGCAACGATAACAGCGTCGGGCTTGAGCTCGCCCACAAGCTCAGGTGTAACGGTTACGCCGAGACGAATATCGACACCGGCCTCACGGCATCTTACGATAAGGCTGCGGATAGCGGGAGTGATCTCGCCCTTTGCGGGGGGATACGAAGCGACGAGGAAGTGACCGCCCAGCTCTTTGTTCTTTTCAAGCAGAATAACGTCATGACCGCGCTTTGCGCACATCATTGCAGCGTACATTCCGCCCGGGCCGCCGCCAATGACGAGTACCTTTTTCTGTACCTCGGCGGGAACGATCTCAGCCTCACGGCCGACGCAGGGGTTCATCGCGCAGGTGATCGGACGACCTGCAAGCATGTTCGGTACGCAGCCGAGCAGACATGCGATGCAGGGAGTGAGTGTTTCAAGATGTCCCGTGCGGGCTTTGAGCGGCAGCTCGGGATCGGCAATCGACTGGCGGCCGAAGGCTACGAGATCTGCTCTGCCCTGGCGAACGAGAAGCTCGGCGTACTGCGGCTCGGTGTAGCGCCCGACGGTGATGACGGGGATGGATACGGCCTTTTTTATCTCGGTCACGAGATCGGCATTGAAGCCGCCGTGGGTGTTGTTCGGAGCCCACATGAACTCATCGTGCAGATGTATCGAGCGCGAGATGTTGAGCGCATCAACGCCGCACTCCTGCTCAAGGTATGCCGCAACAGCAGCCGCGTCCTGAACGGTCAGGCCGCCCTCGCCCTCGTCCCTTGCGTTTATGCGGCAGAGAATGGGCATGTTGCCGGTCTTGCGGCGGATGTTTTCGATTATGAGCCTCGGCAGGCGCATACGGTTTTCAAAGCAGCCGCCGAACTCGTCGGTGCGCTTGTTGGTGCGCGCCGATACAAAGGTGCTGACAAGGTAACCGTGTGCGCAGTGCACCTCGACCATGTCTATGCCTGCTCTCTGAGCACGGGCTGCGGCGTCGCCGTAGGCCTCAATGAGACGATAGACCTCCTCGGTCGGCATTGCGACAGGGATCTCGCCGCCGCAATGAGATGCCATGGCACTTGCGGCCTTGAGAGGATAGCCTGTGAGCTTGGAATTGCCCTCGGGACCTGCGTGCTGGAGCTGAATATTGACCTTTGCGCCGTAGCGATGGCAGCGCTCGGCCACCATGCGGAAGCTGTCAACTACATCGTCGGTAAACAGGCAGGGCTTTCTCGGTCCGCCCTTGGCCTCAGAGTAGACAACGGTTGACTCAATGGTTATCAGACCGAAGCCGCCCTTGGCGCGGGCCTCGTAATATGCAGCGGAGCGCTCGGACATCGAGCCGTCGGAGTTTGCGAAATTGTTGCCCATCGGCGGAACGACAAAGCGGTTCGGAACGGTGACAGTACCGATCTGAATAGGGCTGAACATGGTGGGGAATTTCATCTTTCTTGCACCTCTTTTTATTTAATCAGTATCAGCTGAAGAACTTTGCGGCGACCTCGTCCTCCGGCATTTCCTTGCCGGTGAACAGACGGAAGGCCTCAACACCCTGCTGGAGCAGCATTCCTATGCCGCCTACGGTAACGCATCCGGCAGCGGCTGCTTCTTTGATCATGCGAGTCTCGCGAGGATTGTAGACCGTGTCGGCAACGACGAGACCCGGGCGGTAGAGCGAGGGATCGACGAGCGTTTCAGCGTCAAGCGGTGCCATGCCTACCTTGGTCGCATTTACGAGAATGTCACAGTCAGCAACGGCTTTTGCAAAGACCTGTGCATCGGCAAGGTCGTCTGCGGCAGCCTCGCAGCCGGGGATGTTGGCGGCGATCTTTGAAACGGTGAGCTCGGCATTTGCAAAGCTCTTGGAGCTCTTGCGATTTAAGATGACGATCTTTTTCGCGCCGTCGAGTGCGCACTGGATGGTCAGTGCAGTCGCTGCGCCGCCTGCACCCAGAACGACTATGCTCTTGCCCTTTACGGAAACGCCGTGCTTTTCGAGGTTGCGCACGAAGCCGACGCCGTCGGTGTTGTGTCCCGTGAGTTTGCCGTCTTCGCCGACCGTGACAGTGTTGCACGCTCCGATGAGCTTCACTGCGGGGGTAAGCTCGTCGAGATAATCGCAGACTGCGGTCTTGCAGGGCATCGTGATATTAAAGCCGCCGACATTCATGAGCCTGAGCGCCGCTACGGCCTCTCCGAGCTTTTCAAGGGGAATATCAAAGGCGAGATATGCGTTGTTGAGACCCAGCTTATCGAAGCTGTAGTTGTACATTGCAGGGGAGCCGGAGTGCCCTACGGGTGAGCCGATCAGGCAAAAAAGTCTGGTGTGTCCGTCAATTCTGTGTTCCATGTCATTACCTCCTATATATCAGCCGCACATCTCGGGCCATGTCTGAGCAAGCAGCTCAGATACGGCAGAGAAGTTTGCCTTGGCCGCCTCGTCAACGCCGGTGGCCAGTATCTCGTCGCTTATGACCTCAACGCCGACAACGGCGGGGGAGATGCCTTTGGCCTTGATCATCTCGACAAAGCCCGCGGAGTTGCCGTAGCCCTTGCCGGGAAGCGCACGGTCATGCATGGATTCGTCGCGGAGTATCGAAGCGGCATAGGCACGGGCCTGCACGTCGTTAAGCTGTATCGCAACGATCTTGTCGGCGGGGATATCAGCCATCAGCTCGGGGTCGTAGCTCTGTCCTGCTCTGATCCAGTGCCAGGAATCGAGGATGAGCTTTGCATTGTCGCAGCCGGAGCCCTTTACGACCTCCCATGCCTTGCGTATGCCGGGCAGTCCGCTGTAGGGCATAGGCTCAACGCCGATGGTATACTTGCCGGCGCGGCCGCACAGTTCCTTGAGCTTCTGCGCGGTCCACTCGACGGAGTAGTTCTCCATCAGACCGCAGTTTATATGCTTCACGCCGAACAGCTCGCACATATGGAAGCAAAGCTGCTCTTTGTATTTCTCCTCGTAGGAGCGGTGAGCCTCTGCCCACTGGACGATGTACTCAACCTCGGTTACCTTCATGTCGTACTTTTCGAGAATGGCAAGGATGTCGCTGTCGAAAAGACCTTCGTTGAGGGCATCCACATAGGTTTCTGCACGCAGACCTATTCCCTCGAAACCCGCAGCCTTCGCCGCGCTCACGCGCTCTTCAAAGCTGCACTGATCGCCGAGTGTCCATGAACTGACTGTGATGGGATGCTGTTTGCTCATTTTAATTTTCCTCCTTTTATTCTGCGACAGGCTGTGCCTGTGCCGCTGTGTCAATATCTATACGCTTGTTTAAAACAACTGCGAGGATAATGCCGATAAGAGTTACTGCCATGTTGAACAGAAGAACATAGCGCGGTCCGTTTACGCCGGAGACGCGGGTGATTAGGCTTGCCGCGTTCAGAACGGCGTAGTTTGCGACGGATGAGGATATCATGACTATCGAGGTGATAACGCCGCGGTTTTTGGGGAACATTTCGTTTGCCACCGAGGTGACGAGCTGGAGAACGCCGCCTGCAGCAAAGAAGCCTACGAAGAAGCCGCCGACCAGGCAGACCGCCGGCACCTGAACGAGGAAAACAATGCCCAGGGTCACGAGTGCGCAGGCCGGATAAATGATGAGTATCTTTGCCGGTTTCACGCCCTTGTTAAGGAGTGCTGCGTTTATGAACAGGGCGGCGACGATGCCGAGAGAATACCAGGTCTGTATCATGCTGGGGTTTGACAGCCCGTAGAGAGTGCCAAGCTCCTGATTGCAGTTCATCCAAAGCATGAAGGTTGTGGAGCTTGTAAAGCCGAGCGCGACGAGTATGACCGCCGACGGAGTAAAGTGCATTTTCTCTTTTTTGCCGGCCTCTTTCTTCTCAACATGCTCACGCGGAGGAAAGGGCAGAAACGCGAGGGCGATGCAGTCGAGGATGACTATTGCCGCTCCGGCGAGGAACACTGTGTTGAAGGGAAGACCACTGTTGTCAACGGCGAGTATCGCAAAGGGCAGAAGAAACTGCGCAAGTGATACGGCAAGCTTTGTAAAGATATTCGCTATCGTGCCCTTCTCCTTGAATATCTCCATGCAGGAGGGTGTGATGCTCGTATCGAGGAATGAGTTGCCCATGCCGCTTACTATTGCAAAGGCGTAGCCCCAATACATGTTCGTCGTGAAGGTAATGCCGGTGAAGAACACGGCGTACAGAACACAGCCGATAAGTGCCGAGAGCCTTCTACCGAGCTTGTCCGAGAGCGGCCCGGCGATAGGAAAGGCTATCAGACGGCCGAGGCCGATGGCGGCGATGACGGCTACTACAGCGGATATGTCGTAAAGTCCGTCCGCGCCGGGGGCGTATCCCCAGAGCTGCGCAAACTCCTGCTTGTAGTGTCCCATGACCGATGAAGCGATGCCGAGTGCAAAGTATGTTATGTACAGTGCAAGGGCTGTCGGATAGTATCGTTTTTGACTCATCTCATTTCTCCCGTCCTTTCAGAGTTTTGTGTTTTCCGTTCTGCTCCGCCCGGGGCGGCTGCACCGCCTTGCGGATGATGGCCAAAGCATAGCATGTTGTGTATTATTTAACAAATCGTTAAAAAGAATAAAATGATAGATTTTCTCTATAATTTGTGTAATAATACAGATGTAGAAGGGGAGGGGCAGAAACATGAATCTATCACATCTGAGATACTTTGTCCGCCTGGCGGAGACACGGCACTACACCAAGGCCGCCGAGCAGATGTACATATCCCAGCCGAGCCTGAGCCATGCCATCGCCCAGCTCGAGCAGGAGCTCGGAGTGCCGCTGTTTGAGAAAAACGGGCGCAATGTTGAGCTCACGCGCTTCGGCGAGGAATTCCTCAAGCAGGTGCGACAGTCGCTGGAGATACTTGACGACAGCATCGACTACCTGCACCGTATTGCCGCCGGAAACGGCATCGTGAGGCTCGGTCTGCTTCGCACGTTGGGCATCGAATATGTACCGTCGCTTGCGGCGCAGTTTAAGCGCCAGAACGCTGACAAGGATGTGGACTTTACATTCTTTACCGGTGTGACTTTAGATATTATGCATAAATTGCAGCGACATGAATTGGACATTGTGCTCAGCTCAAGAGCTCCGGATGAGTATAAATTCGAGTCTATCCCCGTCAAGAGGCAGGATCTTGTTCTCATAGTCCCGCCGGATCACCGCCTTGCCGCACAGCACACGGCGGAACTGTCGGAGGTACTGGACGATCCGTTTATTCAGTATACGTCCGGCTCGGGTCTGCGGCATGTGATAAACGATATGTTCGCGCAGATAAACGCAAGTCCCAATATCGCCTATGAGATACAGGAGGATCAGGTCATCGCCGGCCTCGTCGCTCAGGGCTTCGGTGTTGCGGTAGTGCCGTACATGGAAATGCTGCTGCGGCTGAACGTGAAGATACTTCAGATATCACGCCCCGTTCCGAACAGAATGTTCTATCTTGTGACCGACCCAACGATGACGCTGTCTCCGGCTGCGGAGAATTTTAAGCGCTTTGTTCTGGAACATAGTGAAAAGCCATGATGTCTATACATAAGCAAAATCAATGCTGCAATAGTTTTTTTGCATTAAACTTTGCGTTTATAACGACAAAAACCCATGCCTTCGCTGCCTGAAAGCATGGGTTAATATATTTATATAAAAAAACAACGCCTAAAAACAGCAATCGGCAAGCCCTATGTGAGCTTGCCGATTGTTTTGAATATTTCGTCTCAGTCGGTCACATGGATTTCCTTTACGTTGAAATCCCTTCCGCTGAGTACCGTTTTGTTGAAGCTGCCGCAGTTGGGGCAATAGCCTTCGTGCTGCACGACGTTGAATATCTCGTCGCAGTCGTCACATTCCGCAAGACCCGGAATAATCTCAAGTATGAGCTTGGTGTCCTTTAATTCCGGTATGTCCGCTTTGACGGGAGGAAAGAGCTCCTCCACGTACTCCGGAATAACAAGTGACAGCTCACCGACTTCGCAGACGATTTCAGCAACGTTTTTTACCTTGTGCTCGTGTGCGTAATCCACGACGGTTTTGCACATACTGCGTACAATGCCGATTTCATGCATAGCTTTTACCGCTTATTTCTTTACAAGTTTTTTCTTTGCGAGGCGGCCGACTGCATACGGTGCGTTGGTGACTGCAGTGAGCAGCGTACGGAAATACGTAGTACCCTTGTTGTCCATAGTCTTCTCAAGCCTGATTGCGTCAAATTTGCACTTCGTTGTGCAGATGCCGCAGCCTACGCAGAGGTCCTCATCAACGACAACGCAGCCGCAGCCAAGGCAGCGGTCGGCCTCTTTCTTTATCTGCTCCTCGGTGAGTGTGCCGCGGAGATCCTTGAAGGTCTTCTTCGCCTCCTCAACGGAGCCGCAGCCGGCCTTCTGGCGCGGAGCAGAGTCAAAGCTGCCGATGGAGATTGCAACAGTGGAGGTGTCAAGAGGCTTGTAGTCGCGGTTGTCACGGCCGAGATTGAGGGTCTGACCGGCGTGCACGTAACGGTGGATGGAGATTGCACCCTCTTTACCGGCTGCAATGGCGTCGATTGCAAATTTCGGTCCGGTTACCACATCGCCGCCGGCGAATACATCTGCGACACTGGTCTGATAAGTTTTCGCATCTGCGACGACCGTGCCGTTGGAGTTCGTCTTGAACTCTGCGATGCCGCCGAGTGCGACCTTCTGGCCGATCGCGGAGATAACGGAGTCGACTGCAATGCTCTCAAACTTGCCGGTGCCGACAGGCTTTCTGCGGCCCTTTGCATCTGCTTCGCCAAGCTCCATAAGCTCAACCTTGAGGAATTCAACCTTGCCCTCGCCGCTTATCTCAACCGGTGCGGACAGGAAGCGTATCTTCACGCCCTCAGCCTCAGCCTCTGCAACCTCGTCCTCCGCTGCGGGCATTTCATCTCTGCCGCGGCGATATACGAGCGTGACTTCCTCAGCGCCCAGACGTACGGCAGTGCGTGCCACGTCGATTGCAACGTTGCCGCCGCCGATGACAGCGACCTTCTTGCCGATTGCGGGTGCATTGCCGAGGTTGACCTCGCGCAGGAAGTCAATTCCGGTGAATACGCCGGGCAGATCATCGCCCGTGCAGCCTACAGCAGTGCCGCGGCTTGCGCCGATGCCGAGATAGAAGGCCTTGTAGCCATCTGCACGCAGAGCATCGAGCGTTACGTCCTTGCCGACCTCAACGCCGGTTTTGAACTCAACGCCAAGCTGCTTGAGAATGTCGATTTCAGCGTTTACAACGTCCTTGTCAAGACGGAAGCCGGGAATGCCGAGCGTCAGCATACCGCCGAGCTTTTCTTCCTTCTCGAATACGGTGACGGGGTAGCCCTTGACGGCGAGATAATATGCGCAGCTCATGCCCGCAGGACCGGCACCGATGACGGCGATCTTCTCCGGGTAGGGCTTGCCGGTCTGGTTGAGCATCTTCGGCACAAAGCGGGTCTCGGCGTCGAGATCCTTTTCGGCGATAAACTTCTTGATATCGTCAATAGCAACGGCGGAGTCGACAATGTTTCTCGTGCAGGCGGCTTCGCAGGCCTTGTTGCAGATGCGGCCGCAGACGGCGGGGAAGGGGTTCTCCTTCTTTATGAGCTCGAGTGCTTCTTTGTAGCGCCCCATGGAGGCGAGCTTGATATAGCCCTGTACGGGAACATGCGCCGGGCAGCTTGCCTTGCATGGCGATGTGCCGCTCTCCATGACATCGCTGCGGTTGGTGCGGTATTCCACGTTGTAGCTCTTCTTGTCCCAGGGAACCGCCTGGTCGGTATCATACGCATCGGAGATGTGCGGATTGTCTATGCAGTTTTTCTGGCCGAGCTTGAGCGCGTTGGTCTGGCAGTTTTCAACGCACTGTCCGCAGGCAACGCACTTTTCCTTGTCAACTCGCGCAACATAGTTGGAGCGAATGGCGTCGTTTGAACGGAAGTACTCGGCAATACGCAGTGCAAAGCAGGAGCAGCCGCAGCAGTTGCATATTGCAGTCGCGTCCTCAAAGCCGGGGGTCTGGTTAATCTCATGGACAAGGCCGTTGTCCTCGGCGCGCTTGAGCACCTCATAGGCCTCCTCCTTGGAGATAAGCCTGTGTGCGCCGGTCTTTGAGTAGTTAATGGCGTTATCATTGAGGTACATGCACATGTCGTCCTCAAGATGTCCGCAGCCTTCGCCCATAAGACGGCGTGCGCGGCGGCAGGAGCAGGGACCGACGGAAATTGCGGTTGCCTTTTCGATAAGTGTGGACAGCTCATCATATGATGCGGTGCGGGTGTTGTTCTCAATGGCGCTCATAACCGGCATGACGCGCATGAACATCATGCCCAGCTTGCCGCTGCTCATAACGGGGGCGAGCATTTCTATGCGGCGGCGGGTGTACTCCTCAAAGCAGTAGCCGAGATCGGGGTACTTCTCGCACTGTTCCTTATTGGCGAGTATGCCCTCCATGATGCCGGGGACCCAGATCGGATAGAAGTATGCAGTCTCGCCGTCAACAATGCGGGAGCGGACAATACCGGCTTCGTTGAGCTTATCTATCTGCTTTTGAATAAAATTGACGTCGGCATTGCATCTGCGTGCCAGCTCTCCGACGGTGCGCGGGGTTTCCAGACGCATATGCATAGCCACACTGCACATGTCGTCATCAACGATGGGCGCAAGAATTCTGTACTCCGGATCGTTATAAGTGATACCGGTGTAAGTCAGACTTTCAAGGCTGATCTTACTCGCAAGCGCGAGAATATTTGGTCTTTTTTCCATCTTTACACCTCTTATACGTGATATTTAAATCACAAATCTGCACCTATTATATCACAATAAAATCCGCTAGTAAACTATTAGCTGTGAAAAATTGCTGTTAAGTATGCTCAAGGCGCGATAAATATTTTTGCAATTCAACCATAAAGCTGCGACTCTGGTATGTCCACAACGGGGAAATAATAATCCGGCAGGTATAATAAAACACACTGCCGGAAAAGGTATTACATATATTTTTTTATAAAGCTGTCGAGCTTTGCTTCATAGGCCTGCGGCGCGCGGTGCATGCTCTCAACGTGCCTCGCGTCATCCACCCACAGACAGTCCTTTTCGCCCGGGCATAGATTGTAAAGCTCCTCGCCCATGGAGAAGGGGACCGTGCTGTCCTCACGCCCGTGCACGAAGAGTATCGGCACACGGCTTTTTGCGACATGAGCGCGCACATCCGTCTCGCTGAGCTTGTAGCCCGCAAGCAGGTAATTAAGCGCCGAGAACCCATACAGAGCTATACCGACCCGCCGTTTCATAATGTCAACTGCAGAAGAGTAGCCGCTGTCGGAAACTATAAAGCGCACCTGCGGCGGGCAGACATCGCTCATGCGCAGCACGGTCGCCCCGCCCATGGAGAAGCCGTGCAGCAGCACACGGATGTCCTCGCCGTATTCATGCTTCAGAAAGTCAAGCCATTTAAGGCAGTCCTCGCTCTCGTATACGTCATAGCCGATGTGATTTCCGCCGCTCTCGCCCGTACCGGCGTTGTCGCAGAGAAAAACGTCTATCCCGCGTGAGAGATAGTATTCGTAGTACATTCCGGCTGCATCCAGATGATCCGAGCGGAAGCCGTGCACGATAAATGCAATCTTCCCGCTGGGTTTGCTGCCGCTCATGTAGTAATACCCGGCGAGCGTATCCCCACGCGAGGACGTGATGCTGTGGCGTATGAAGCTGCGCGCGGCAAGCTCTGCCGCTTTGCTGTCACGGTGCAGATAGTATTCCCCGTCGTGCCCTTTCTTCTCAAAACGCTCCAATAGGCCGGGATTGCGGCAGAATGCGTATCTGTATATCTCGCATATTGCGGCGGAGGATACGCCGAGCAATGATGCCGCGGCAAATTTCGCGAATTTTTTCGTTTTCATTTATATCAGCTCACCTTCATAACGGCGCCTATGGTTGCAAACAGTGTGCACAGTGCGACGAGTATCTGAAACGGCAGTGTGCCGAATTGCCCCAAAAGTGCAGAGCTGCCCACGCGCCTGCGCGAGAGATTATACGCCGCGATTATGCCCAGCCCCGTTACAACCTGAATGATGCTTGCAAAGCGCGTGAAGCCCACAAAGGAGCTGAGCCCGAGAAACGCCAGGCACAGGCAGGGCAGGGAAGCGGCGATCCAGCTCTTCTTAAGCCCCCAATGCGTCTGCTCGTTGACTATGTCGCGCAGATTAAGCGTGTTTGCCCAGAAGGACGTCACCAGCGCCAGCAGCGTGAAAACATAGCCGACCACGCTCACCCAGCCGCCGAGCTTTGCCGCGAGATCCACAAGTGCTCCGTCCTCCGTGATATCCGTGCCGACGCCGAGCAGTGTTGTCAGCGTAATGGCTAAAATAAGCAGTGCGTTCACGGCAAGCCCCACCGCAATTGCCCCGCGTATGCGCCTTTTATCGCCCTCAAGCCCCTTGACGACCTGCGGCGTGCTCATTACAGCGGACAGCGAGAACGACACCATGCCGAAGAGTGCCAGCGCGTTATTAACACCGCGCCAGCCCTGCGGAAGAGAATATACCTCTCCGCTGAAGGTTGCGGCGGCAAGAATACCGATGACGACGATCATCGCGCCGACGGCAAACTTCTCGCAGATGCCGACAAGCTTCATGCCCACAAACACAACACCGGAGCCGACCACGTAGAATAATATTATTCCTGCCCAGTCCGGCCAGCCGAACCATGAGCGGAACACTGCCGCCGCGCCGGTGAGAAATGCGCTCACGTTCACTATAACAGATACGCCCAGCAGCACGAAAGCAAGCCAGGTCATTACGGTTTTGAGCTTTCCGGCGAACAGCTCATTATCAAAGCACTTTACGAACTGTGCCCCGTTATTGTTATAAGAGAGCTCCGCTATGAGAAGATGCAGCAGAAGATTAAAGAGATAGCAGAATAACAGTATCAGAATAATCTCCCTGAGACTGTTGTGTGCGGCAAGATACGGTACGGATAAAATGCCCGCACCTACGCCGTGCCCGACAATGATGCTCGCGGCCTCAAAAAAGCTGAGCCGGGATTCACCCTCTATTTTGCCCATGTTGACTCTCCTTTGCAGGGTTTATATTTTTTAGCAGTGACGGAAAAATGTCATAATTACAAAATTATAATATTATTTTACCATGAAATCTCAGCTTTGCAAACACCTGCGGCAAGGCCTGAAATATAAAATTTTCTTGACATTACGTAGACGGGTGATATTCTTCTGTGTGTCGAAAACGTGATGCGGGCGGAGGTGCCGAGTGAATGAATAAAAACCATATAAAAATTCTTGCGGCACTTTTCATGCTGATAGATCACGCCGGACTTATACTGTTCCCTAAAATAAGTATTCTTCGTTATATCGGCCGCCTGTCGTTTCCGCTGTTTGCCTTCTGCATAGCTGACGGCTGCGTATACACAAAGAAACGCAGGCAATACTTCCTGCGCGTTCTGGTGCTCGGCGCGGCATGTCAGGCGGCTTTCACCATAGAGGAGCTTGTAATCGCGCACCGTGCTTTCCCCGGCAGCGCACTGTATTTCAACATCCTCTTTACATTCGCGCTTGCAATACTCCTGTGCTTCGCGTATCTCGATACGGAAAACCGGCAGGACGCGAAGAGCATCGCAAAATTCTGCGCGTTATTAATTCTTATAATTATTGCTGACCGCGTGTGTGCGTATTTTTCGCAGCGCGAAGGGGCGGAGATCAGCTTCGATTACGGCGCCGCCGGTGCAATACTGCCGCTCTTTGCCGTCATCAAGAGAAAAAGAGAGCCGCGCATGCTGTTCTACACAGTTGGTATGCTGCTCTTCTGCCTCGCCGGAGCGGCAAAGACCCCATACACATGGTTTGCTCTTTTGTCGCTGCCGATATTATATTTTTACAACGGAGAGCCCGGAAAGCTGAAGCTGAAATACGGCTTTTATGTGTTCTACCCTGCACACCTTGCGGTATTATATCTTATCAAGCTGCTGACAGGCTGATTTTATTGCCGCCGCAGCCTGAAAACCGCATTTAAAGGCTCTATCCCGGAGAAAACTGCCAGCGGAGATGGCGAAGATAGTCATCATCTATTTTAAATTGCAAAATTATTTTTACACAAGCCGCATAATTGTCAAAAACTCTCTTGCCAAGCCTATGTATTTTTGTTAAAATATCATTGAAAAATACAAAACAGGGGGCTTGACAGGAATGAAGCCGAACCCCGCACTTAACAAGACAAAACAAGACAGGCTGGTCCTGTCCCTTTGTGCTGTTCACAAAAACAAACACAAACTTTTCAACGGCGTGTTCTGCTCATGAGCAATCATGGACGGAGCGCGCCTTTTTGATATAGGCATTTTCATAAGAACAACGAATCGAGGCGATAATACAAGGAGGTACAACTACATGAAAACAAAACGCATCCTGTCCGCCCTTATGGCACTGCTCCTGATGGCATCGCTGCCGATAACTGCGTTTGCAGAGGAGTACAACATCGACCAGGGCAGCATCACTGTTTCCGCAGACAGTACAGGGCAGTATGTCACGCAGGTCGGCGGCGTGCAGAACTACCAACAGACTACGGAAACGGTCATTACGCAGACAGACAGCAGCACGGCAACAGACAACACCATCACCGTCACAACCACGGGTGATGCCGTGGCGGAGTTCACCGTTAAGGATGTTAAGATCGAGGCGGACGGTGACGCCATTGACATCGGCGATTCCAATGCGGAAATCACGCTTGAGGGCGACAATGAGCTCTACTCCGAGTCCGGCTCCGCCGTTCATGTCTCCGGCGGCAACGCCACCATCACCGGCAGCGGCTCTCTGGAGGCAGAGATTGGCGTTGATAACGAAAATGCCAAAATCGGAAGCCATGAGTCGGAAGATATGTCCGGCAGCATACACATTACGGGCGGCGCGACCGTGACGATGGAGAATACTTACGGCGTGGGAGACGGTGCGGCCATCGGTTCCGGTGAAGATGGTGAAATGTCCGGCAGCATTCTCATTGACGGAAATACAAGCGTCTCCGCGTTCAGCCAGTATGACGCCGCCGGCATCGGCTCCGGTCAGTATGGCGAAATGTCCGGCAGCGTTACCATCGGCGGCAGCGCGCAGGTGATAGCCGGAAGCAACGGTGAGAGTTCGGGCATTGGCACCGGCAATCATGGCACAGTCACATCCGGCGCCGGAATCATCATCCGGGACAACGCAAACGTGACGGCCATCGGCGAGGATGAGGGCTG
>CAVAPH010000045.1:0-13820 GCA_963590455.1 bacterium
GTGTGCGGAAGTCTGACGGATACGGCATTCTCAAAACCGTCATCAAAATTTTCAGTAAAAAGCCATCCGTTATTAAAAGCAATGTCCATGTGACCGCTCCTCAATTTGTATTTTTATGTTTTTTAATATTATCATATTGGACACACATTGCAAGATGTAGTTGATTTTGACCCGAAAAAAATATATAATGTTTCAAGATTTTAAGGATTGGAGTATGAGCATGGATAAGCTGCTTAACACAAAGCTGTTTCTTCTCGATATGGACGGAACCCTATATTTGGGCGATGAGGTGTTTGACGGTGCAGTTGATTTTATTGACACAATAAAGAAAAGCGGCAGAAATTATATATATCTGACCAACAATTCATCCCGCGCGGGCATTGACTATATAACTCGGCTCAGAAAGCTCGGTTTTCCGTGCGAAAAAGAAAACGTGTTTACATCCGGTATGGCAACGGAAATGTATCTTAACAGCCGTCATCCCGGAGAACTTGTATACCCTGTCGGTACTCCTGCTTTTCTGTCAGAACTTGAAAGCTACGGGGTCAAACTCGGCTGCAGCGAAGACGTCGGTGTCGTGTGCGTCGGATTCGATACGACGCTTACGTATGAAAAGCTCGATAAGGCAGTGCATTTTCTCCGTCGCGGTGCGGCCTTCGTCGCTGCAAATCCCGACTGGGTATGCCCTATGCCGGCAGATGAGGTACTTCCCGACTGCGGCAGCATATGTGCCCTATTGACGGCTGCAAGCGGTGTCAAGCCTGTGTTTATCGGCAAGCCCAACCGAAATATGGTTGACATAATCTCGGAGCAAACAGGAATTCCAAATGAAAACATATGCTGTGTCGGTGACAGACTTTATACGGACATTGCAGTTGCGCAGAATGCAGGTGCTGTTTCTGTTTGCGTTCTTTCCGGAGAAAGCAGCCTTGATGATATTGAAAACGCAGAGCGCAAACCGGACTATGTACTGAAAAATGTAGCCGAAATTGCCGACATACTTAAGGCAAATATGTGATTTTACAGATTGTTGTTTAATTAATTTTCAAAACATGCTATAATAACCCAAGAGTTGGAGGTGAGCGAATGCCTAAGCAGACCGGGACTAAGCAAATAGCGTCAAACCGCAAAGCCTTTCATGATTATTTTGTGCTTGACAGGTTTGAAGCAGGCATAGAGCTTGCCGGCACTGAAGTTAAGTCGCTCAGAGCGGGAACAGTAAATATGAAGGACTGCTACTGCACTATCAAGAATGGCGAGTTGTTTGTTCGTTCGCTGCACATAAGTCCTTATGAAAAAGGCAATATCTTCAACAAAGATCCCGTTCGCCCAAGAAGACTTCTGATGCATAAGCGTGAAATACTCAAGCTAAACGCACGCGTCATGCAGGACGGTGTGGCCCTTATTCCCCTGTCACTTTATTTTAAAGACAGCAGAGTCAAGGTTGAGCTTGGTCTATGCAAGGGCAAAAAGCTCTATGATAAACGAAATGATGACGCAAAGCGTGAAGCTGTGCGCGACATTGAAAGAACATTGAAGGAGAGAAATTAATGAGCAATCCTATAGTAACCATTGAGATGGAAAACGGCGATATCATAAAGGCGGAGCTTTATCCCGATATTGCTCCGAATACGGTCAACAACTTCATCTCGCTTGTGAAAAACAAATTTTACGATGGCATCATATTCCACCGTGTAATCCGTGGGTTTATGATTCAGGGCGGCGATCCTCAGGGCGTAGGAATCGGCGGTCCCGGATACTCGATCAAAGGCGAGTTTAAAATGAACGGCATTGCAAATGACCTTAAGCACACACGCGGTGTCCTTTCTATGGCTCGTTCTATGGCTCCGAATTCAGCCGGCAGTCAGTTCTTCATCATGCACGAGGATGCTCCTCATCTTGACGGACAGTATGCCGCTTTCGGTAAAGTAATCGAGGGCATGGAAAATGTCGATAAAATAGCAAAATGCATGACCGGCAGAAATGACAAGCCAATCCATCGTCAGGCAATGAAGAAGGTTACCGTTGATACTTTCGGCGTTGACTATCCAGAGCCTGAGAAGATGTAAAATATCGGGTGCGGGAAACCGCACCCGAAAAAGACAGTATCTGCACAAAATATTTCTAAACACGGGGATGTACCGGTTTCGACGGGGGTATGGAGGCAGGAATAGCGAGCGGATGCGCCTACCATCCTTAAAATGGGCACTTTATAAATTAAAGAACAACAACGATACTGTTCTTCTCGCTGCTTAATTAGCGAGCGTTCCCTCAGGGAGTACCACGGCCCTGCGCGGAGCGTCGATTAGTGGTGACCGTGAGTATGCAAAGCTTTGAGCATACCATGCATAATGAAGCTACCGACACTGTAAGCCTTACGGCCGGCGCATGGTGAAGGGAATTTAAATGACCGTATGCGCTCGGAGAAGTTCTTGTTAAAGTGCTTTCGGACGGGGGTTCAACTCCCCCCATCTCCACCAAATTGTAGGAAATCCTGTAGTCCTTGAGATTACAGGGTTTTTCTCATATATCAGTGGTTTGAGCGCTTCGTAATCTGCATCGGAATACTGCTTGTCCTGTATAGGCTCGTGATCCGGTGCGCTGTTGCTGTGAGCGTCTATCTCCCAGCCGTTTGCACCCATGTCGTCATGGTTCTGCTTCAACCTATAAACATTTTGTAAACTGATGTATATAAGGCGCTTTTTCTATTCTATCTTTCAATACGATATGTTATAATAGCTACACTTTCAAAATTATGAGCATGGTGATGATATGCCTGTTATGAGGCTTGATAAGCTGCTTTCCGAATGTTCGACGCTATCCAGAAGTCAGGTGAAGCAGAATATAAAGGGCGGCAGTGTAACCGTTAACGGAAATATTATTACTGTCCCCGAGTATAAGGTTGACAGCGATGCAGACGATGTTATATTTAACGGGCAGCGTGTAATATATGAAAAATTCGTTTATTATATGCTCAACAAGCCTGCAGGTTTGCTTTCCGCAACGGATGATAAGAAACAGAAGACCGTTATTGACTTATTCCCTGCAGAGCTGAGAAAAAAAGGGCTCTTCCCTGTCGGCAGGCTTGACAAGGACACGACCGGGTTGCTGTTAATTACAAATGACGGTGAATTTGCTCACAAGATTATATCCCCGAAGTCGGAGATTGTAAAAACATATCACGCTGTTACCGAAGGAAGCGTAAACAGCGATGATATAGCCGCTTTTAAGCAGGGTGTCATGCTTGCCGACGGCACAAAGTGTCTTCCGGCGGATCTTGAACCTCTGCCGGACGGCAGTTGTCTCGTTCGAGTAATGGAGGGAAAATACCATCAGGTTAAACGCATGCTTGCCTCGCGCGGGAAGCCCGTAAAGGCACTGAAAAGGCTGTCTATTGGCGGGCTTGAGCTTGATAATTCGTTGTTTCCGGGTGAATTTCGCAGATTGAGCGAAAATGAGTTGTGCATAGTGATTAAGAAAAAATAACAAAAATTTACCCATCATTTTGGTGGATTTAGCAAAACAATTATGCGTTTTTTTGAAAAATACACAAAAATGATGTGATTTTCTATTGAAAATCGCACAAAAAAGTATTATCATGTGATAAGTGTTGAATGTTATCTATCGTTAAAATACCCATAGATTTTTTGGGGAGGTAAAAGGACAATGTCCAGCAGAATTTTTCAGAGCGTGATAATGCAAATAAAAGAAGCAACAGACAGATGTATCGGCATTATTGACGATCAGGGTTTTGTAATTACATGCAGTGAGCTCCCTCTTATCGGATCCAGACTTGATGACTTTTCAAGCATGGATTATGATTTTTCGGAACCTGTATATGTCAGTGGAACGAGAACATATAAAGTTCTCAGCAACAGCAGTAAGTTTGATTACGCCGTTTTTATCGACGGCTGCGATGAAATGGCCAAGGTTACATGCATGATGGCCGCTGTTGCGTTCAATGAGGCAAAGCTTAATTACGAAGAGAAGTATAATAAGGCAGCTTTTCTCAAGAACATCATTTCGGACAATATTCTTCCGGGCGATGTTTATGTAAGAACGAAAGAGCTCCACTTCTCCCCCGATGTTCCAAGAGCTCTGTTTCTTGTTCGTCAGGTGGATCGCACAGATGTGGCGAGTGTTGAGGTGTTGCAGAATCTGTTCCCCGACAAGCAGCATGATTTTGTTATCAGCATAAACGAAAGCGATATAGTTATAATAAAAGAACTGCCGGGCGGTGAAAACACCGGCGAGATAAAGAGCATTGCCGAGAGCGTTGAGACGATTCTTCGCAACGAGCTTCAGATTAAGTGCATAATCGGCATCGGCACAACCGCAAGGCATCTTCGCGAGCTGGCTGACCGTTATAAAGAAGCCCAGATTGCAATCGATGTCGGCAGAGTCTTCGATTCCGAAAAGACGATTATCAGTTATGAAAACCTCGGCATTGGCCGTATTATATATCAGCTTCCGACAACTCTTTGCGAAATGTTCCTTAACGAAGTCTTCAAAAAGAATCCACTTGAGACACTAGATGAGGACACACTGGAAACAATCAACAAGTTCTTCGAAAATAACCTTAATGTTTCAGAAACGAGCCGCAAGCTGTATGTGCACCGCAACACTCTTGTTTACCGGCTTGAGAAGATTAAGAAAATCACCGGACTTGACCTGCGCGAATTTGACCACGCCATTGTTTTTAAGGTTGCAATGATGGTTAAGCAGTATCTTGATTCAGTCAACAGTAACGGGCGCTGAAATTTACGGTGGGGTATGTCCCCACCGACATCCTCAGGAGGAAAATAGCACATGGTTCAGATGAACAATGTAACAATGGTCTACGACAACAGCGATGTTGCCGCGCTTGACAATTTCAGTCTTACGATAAACGAAGGCGAATTTGCCTTTCTCGTAGGGCCTTCGGGTTCAGGCAAGACAACTATAATCAAACTGCTTACGGGTGAAATTATGGCATCCGAGGGTGAGGTTGTTGTCAACGGCTTTAATATGCAAAAACTCAAACGCCGCAAGATGCCTCAAATGAGGAGAACTCTCGGCGTTATCTTTCAGGACTTCAGGCTTATTGATAAAATGACCGTTTATGACAATGTCGCATTCGCGATGCGTGTTGTCGGTGCCTCAAACAAGACAATAAAGGATCGTGTTCCGCGAGTTCTTGAGCTTGTCGGGCTTGACGGTCGCGAAAAACGCCTTCCTGCAGAGCTGTCCGGCGGTGAACAGCAGCGTGTTGCGATTGCACGTGCCTTAGTGAACAATCCTACCATGATAATTGCCGATGAGCCAACCGGCAACCTTGACCCCGTACGCAGTCTTGAGCTTATGCTCCTGCTTGAGAAGATTAACGAAATGGGTACCACAATACTCGTGGTAACTCACGAAAAAGAACTGGTCAATGCTTTCTCTAAGCGTGTCATTGCCATAGACGGCGGTCACCTGATCAGTGACGGAATGGATGGGTACTACAGTTATGAAGTTGAATAGATACGGATATCTTATCGGCGAAGGATTCAGAAACATTTTCACGCACGGTTTTATGTCTTTCGCTTCGGTTACTATTATTATCGCCTGCCTTATAGTTATGGGCAGCTTTACGCTTCTTGATATTAATGTAAATCAGATAATCGAAGACATAGGAAATCAAAATCAGATTCTTGCCTATGTTGACGAAGATATGACCGCACAGGAAGCAACCGCGCAGATTCAAACAAAGCTTGAAGCACTTGACAATGTTGCGAGCGTGGAGTTTGTAAGCCGCAGCGAAGCACGTCAGAATTTCCTTGAGAAATATGATGACAGCTACATGGACGGACTTGATGAGAATGTTTTCCGCCATCGCTTCGTTATCCAGCTTGTAGATTTGAGCAAAATGGACACTACAAAAGCGGCAATTGAAAATGTTGACGGCATTGAGAAGGTAAATGCCCCCACGGAATTTGCAGATAAATTTATTTCGGTCAGAAATGTTATAAGCATAGTATCGCTTGTGCTTATTGCTGTCCTCGGCTTCGTTTCGCTGTTTATCATGAGCAATACAATAAAGCTTGCTACTTACGGCAGACGTGAAGAGATTGCAATCATGAAAATGGTTGGTGCGTCAAATAGTTTTATTCGGTGTCCATTTGTTGTTGAGGGACTGGTTCTCGGAGTTGCCGGAGGTGGGCTTGCATTCCTTGCCCAGTGGGGACTCTATAAAGCACTGGAAACCAAGGTATCCTCTTCCCTGTCCATTTCATTTATACAGATTGTACCGTTTACTGATGTATGGGCATTTGTCCTTGTCGCATTTCTTGCCGTCGGCGTTCTTGTCGGCGCGGTTGGCGGTGTAATTGCTATCAGAAATTACCTAAAGGTGTGATAATAATTATGAACAGAAGAGTCGTTGTGTCTATATTGGCCTTATTGCTCGTTTTCACCATGGTGCTCAGCCTTGTGCTAACCGTGATACCTGTTAGTGCCGATGGTTTGGAGCAGGAGCATCCCGATTATATCAGTGCTGTGAGTTTTTCTCCCGACGGAAATTAGAATTGATTGATAAAATAACGCTTGACTGGCAGCCTATCGGTTGCCAGTCAAATGTGCTGTCATGTGCAAAAGAGGTGGCTTAATGGAAAGAAAATCACAATCGTCTGCCGGAATGCGATTTAAGTTAATACATCTTATATTAGTCGCTGTAATCGTCATGATTGCAACGGCAATTGTGACATATATAATAACGACCGGCGGCTTCGGTTCACAGCAATATTACGATGATGCCAAAGCTTATGTCGAAATTGAAAAAATACTGAGTGAGAATTATATAGGCGATGTAAATCTCGACACGGTATATAATGCGGCTGCATCAGCTATGGTACGCAGTATTGACGATAAATGGAGCTACTATATGAGTCCGGAAGAGTATGCCGCATATAAGCTCTCTTCTTCAAACGAATACGCCGGAATCGGCGTTAGCGTGAAGCTTAACGACAAAGGTAAGTTTGAAATATTCGCCGTTGAGGAAGGTACTCCTGCTGAAACAGCAGGTCTGAATGTCGGCAATACCATTGTTTCTGTTGACGGTCAGGAAACCGAAGGAATGACAACTGCAGAGCTTCAGGAACTGATACGTTCGAAGCTCAACAAGGATTTTCCTATGGTAATAGCCGACGAGAAAGGCAATGAATCCAGTGTTACAATATCCTGCGAAGTAATATATAAAAACCCGATATCATCGCAGATGCTCGATAATAACATCGGATATATTAAGATAGCGAATTTTGAAGCGGGCGCCAGTGAGGGAGCCATCGGTGCTATCGAAAAGCTCACCGCAGAAGGTGCCACATCATTTATCTTCGATGTCAGAGATAATCCCGGCGGTCTAGTAAGTGAGCTTGTTTCCCTGCTTGATTATCTGCTTCCGGATGGGGATCTGTTTGTAAGCGTTGACAAATCAGGTCAGGAAACCGTAAAAACATCAGACAAGGTATGCCTAAGCGCCAAGATGGCTGTTCTGGTGAATGCAGATAGTTACAGCGCAGCTGAGTTCTTTGCCGCAGCTCTTCAGGAATATGACTGGGCTACAATAGTCGGCGAACACACAACCGGCAAGGCCAGAAGTCAAATCACGATTGAGCTTTCCAACGGCGGTGCAATACATATATCAACCAACAAATATCTCACCCCCAACAGAGTGGACCTTGCGGAAGCCGGCGGGGTAAAACCGGATATTGAAGCCTATAACACAGACGAAGACACAAAAGTCCAGCTCAATGCCGCTATAAAAGCACTAAGCTGATCTAAATAATATAAAATAAATTTATAAGATTATAAAGGAGAGCTAATTATGGCCACCGAAAGCAGATTTAAAATGAGTCAGGAGCGTTTGGATTCGCTCAAAAAAGAACTTTTATATTTGGAAACAGATAAAGCAAAAGAAGTTGCAGAGCAGATTAAGGAGGCACGCAGCTTCGGTGACCTTTCAGAAAACAGTGAATACGATGAAGCAAAAACCGAGCAGGGCAAGCTTTATTCAAGAATAGCCGAGATTAAAAGCCTCATTGAAAATGCCGAAATAGTGGAAAAAGTTGATGCCGGCATGCGCAAAGGTGCGGTTACCCTTGGCAGCAGAGTAACTGTACGCGACCTTGAAGACGGCAGCGAAGACATATACACAATAGTCGGATCGCAGGAAGCGAATCCTATGGAGGGTCGTGTTTCGGATGATTCCCCTTTCGGGCGCGGACTTTACGGGCACATTGTCGGTGAAAAGATTGCCGTTGAAGCTCCGGCCGGTGAACTTCATTTTGAAATTCTGTCAGTAGAAAACGATTAAGAGGTTATGCAATGAGTAAAAATAATGATACTGCGGTATCCTCCGAGCAGGAACTCAGCGAACTGCTTCAGATAAGACGCGACAAGCTGAAGGCTCTGCAGGATGAAGGCCGCAATCCGTTTGTTCAGACTCGATTTGTAAGATCTGCGTACTCGAGTGAAATTAAGGAGAACTATGAAGACTTTGACGGCAAGACCATCAAGGTTGCCGGCAGGATGATGTCAAAGCGCGGAATGGGCAAAGCAATATTCTGTCATATTAAAGATGACCGCGGAAGTATACAGCTATATATCCGCAAGGATGCAGTCTCCGAACAGGAATTTGCAGATTTTCGCAAATATGATATCGGCGACATCATCGGTGTCTCGGGTTATGTATTTAAGACCAAAACAGAAGAGATTTCGGTTCATGTTGAATCTGTAATTCTTCTTTCAAAGAGTCTCCGTCCCCTGCCGGAGAAATTTCACGGCATGACCAGCACAGAGCTTAAATATCGTCAGCGTTATGTTGATCTCATTATGAGTGATGACAGCCGCCGTAATTTTGAAATACGTTCAAAATTTATAAGCTATGTCCGTTCATTCCTTGACGGTCGCGGCTATATGGAGGTTGAAACCCCCGTTTTAAACACCATATCGGGCGGTGCTACAGCGAGACCGTTCATTACCCACCACAACACGCTTGATATTGACATGTTCCTGCGAATTGCCACAGAGCTTAATCTGAAACGTCTAATTGTCGGCGGCATTGAGCGTGTATATGAGATTGGTCGAATTTTCAGAAACGAGGGTATGGATACCAAGCATAATCCCGAATTTACTACGGTCGAGTTATATCAGTCATATGCTGACTTTAACGATATGATGGATTTGTTTGAGGATCTTCTATCCGGCGCTGCAATGAAAATTCTCGGCACATATAAGTGCCAGTGGCAAGGATGTGAGATCGATTTAACTCCCGGTTGGGAACGTCTCACCATGGCGGAAGCTGTAGATAAATATGTCGGCGTAAACTTCATGGAAATAAACAGTGATGAGGAAGCTGTCGCCGCTGCAAAGGCCGCCGGCGTTGACATGAACAATGTCGAACCTACATGGGGACATGCTCTGTATGAGTGCTTTGATCAGCTCGTAGAAGAAAAGCTCATCCAGCCGACATTTATAACAATGCACCCTGTTGATGTATCGCCGCTTGCGAAGCGTTCTCCGAAGGATTCTCGTTTGACTGAGCGCTTTGAGCTGTTTATTTGCCGAAGCGAAATGGGCAATGCATTCTCTGAGCTCAATGACCCGATTGACCAAAAGCAGCGGTTTCTCAAGCAGGTTGAGCTACGTGCAAAAGGCGATGACGAAGCCGGCATGATGGATGATGACTTTATAAATGCACTTGAGTATGGTATGCCTCCTACAGGCGGTCTCGGAATTGGCATTGACAGATGTGTAATGCTGCTGACCGGCGCAAGTTCCATACGAGATGTTATTCTGTTCCCGACAATGAAAACCTTGGACTCCGAAAAGAAGGCTAAGAAGCCCGAAAAGGTTGCCAAGGAAGGCATTATCGGCGGTGCCGAGACACAGGTTGATATCCCTGTTGTAGACGAGCCTATTGATTTTTCAAATGTGCAAATTGAGCCGCTCTTCTCCGATTTCGTCGATTTTGAGACCTTCTCGAAGTCGGATTTCAGAGCCGTAAAGGTGCTCGCCTGCGAGGCTGTACCGAAGTCCAAAAAGCTCCTGAAGTTCACTTTGGACGACGGAACAGGCGAAAATCGCGTGATTTTAAGCGGAATTCATGCCTATTACGAGCCCGAAGAGCTGGTCGGCAAGACCTGCATCGCCATCACGAATCTTCCTCCCCTTCCGATGATGGGCATCGATTCCTGCGGCATGCTCATCTCCGCCGTTCATCACGAAAACGGCGAAGAGAAGCTTCATCTGTTGATGGTAGATCCTCATATTCCCGCCGGCGCAAAGCTGTATTGATTGGACCTCTAAAATAGCTCGAAAAGCCTCTCGTACACCAAAATGTACACCAATTTACACCACGGGTGCACCACAGAGGTCAAGTAAAATGTGCAATTGAGATTCAGCCCTGTAGAAGTGATTCTGCGGGGCTGATTTCAATAAGGAGACGGTATGGTTAAAAGAATAATATCATTAGCTTATAAATGCCTGATACTCCTGTGCGCTGTAATTGGCATTCTACTTCAATGCGAAGTCGGAACGAGTAATTTTTCGCTCTACAGCTTTAGCATGTTTACCACGCTGAGCAACCTCGCGGTGGCGGTGTTCTATCTTGCGTATCTCATCTCCGAATTTTGGAAGCCCACAAGCGCGGAAATCTCCGTGAAATTCGGATACTGCAAATTTCTGATTACCATGTCGATCATGCTGACGGGACTTGTCGCACACTTCATGCTGCGAGGCATGTTCGACCAAATGGACACAATCGCAAAGGCAGGGCTGACTCTTCTCCACTATGTTGTACCCATCGGAACATTCCTCGACTGGCTGATTTTCGATGTCAAGGGAAATACCACATGGAAAATGCCACTTTTCGCGGCTCTATTCCCCATTGTTTATGTGGCGGTGTCGATGATTGCGGCACAGTTCCTCACGGGCGAGAGTAAATACCCGTATCCGTTTCTTAATGTGGATACGCTCGGCGTCGGCACGGTTGCGCTGAATATTGTTTTGCTCGCAGTCGCGTTCCTCGCGGTCGGATATCTTGGGGTTGTTGTGGATTGCGGAATGAAAAAACTGACGGAGCGAAAGCGATCCTGATTTACATCAATACAATTTAATATCAAATATCGAGCTCGCTGAGTTAATCTCATCGGGCTCTTTTTTTGCACCCATTGCACCTGAAAAGCAGATGCGATGGGCGCTTTTTTGCTTTTTAGAGCTAATAAAAAATTTTTGGCTCAATCAGAAAAGTTGTGGGATGAAGGATTTCTGATGTAGGGTTTCCGGCTGACATCGAACAGCTTCAGGAAGAAGTAATCGTCATCTGGATAGCCGTAGCCCTTGCGCCGTAGGGTCTTGATTTTGTTGTTAATGCCCTCGATCCTGCCAGCGGAAATATTGAAAGTAGCGTGGGCAATAATGCCCTCAAAATGCTCGTCGAGAATACGACGGAACCAGAGCAAGTGCTTGTTCTGCGTAGCGGCGCAGATGTCCATGATGTCGGATATTTCCTCCGCCATGGCCGCCTCGTCCGTCTGCTTGTAGGCATTTGCCAGCTTGTCCTTGATGATGTCCAGAGTAAAGAAAAGCTGATTTTCCCGGATAAGTTCCTCGTACCGCTGGACATAACCGGATTTGCGGACAACAACAGGCTGGGGGAATAGTTCTCCACCACGGGAGATGACCTTGCCCTCAGCGGCTTCCTCGTCCTTGCGGCGCAGGGTATCTTTGGACGATGTGAGGATGTACTTTGTTTTCTTTAGGGCGGCAGCGGCCTTTGTATTCCCTTCGGCAGCAAGCCGCCGCTGCTCGTCCTTACGGATGGCACCAACAACCTTTTCGTTGAAGTTCTTGACGATGTGGAAGTAGTCAAAGACAGGCTGGATATGGGGGCAGCGTTCCTCAAAGGCTTCCTGAAAGTCCGAGTTCATGTCACAGGCAACGGCCTCCACGCCGTCCATCCACGCCTCGCCTACATGATCTATGAAGTCATAGACGGTACGCTTGCGCTTTCCGTGTGAGAGCCACAGGATATGCCCGCTCTCCATGTCGATGATGAGGGAGGCGTACTTGTAGCCGTTGTGTAGCTTGAACTCGTCCACGCCGAGGAAACGAGCCTGTTTTTCTGGCTTTATGATGGTTTTGCCGTCCACCGTGTACTTGTCCTTGAGCCGTTGCAGGTCAATCTCTTTCACTGTGTTTTTGCCGAGACCAGTCAATTCAGATACCTCCTTGTTGGTAAAACCATAGGCCAGAAGGTCCCTTGTGAACTGCAACAGTTCCCGCGTGATGTTGTGACCTTCCGCCTTGAAGGGGACGCTCTCCATCTCCGTATGACCGCAGCAAGCACAACGATACCGCCGTTTCTCAAAGCTGACTGCGCTAAGACGGGAGCCAAAGCACAGGTGCCGGAGCATGGTCATCCTGCTCCCGTGGATGTGCATTTTCTGGCCGCACTCAGGGCAGGAAGGGGCCTCGCCCCGTTCCAGTTCTCCATGCAGCAAGTAGACCTCCCGGCCTGACTGGGCCGTCTCTATGGTGGTCTTGGAGTTACGAAATCCAGTTAGGCCAGAGGGCAAATGAATGTGCTGCATGGTGGAGCCTCCCGTGCTGATTGCTACGAAAAGCATACCAGCACGGGGGCTTCCACGCATACTCTACTTCACATCAATCCCACAAGAAAAAGGATTGAGCCAAATTTTTTTGAAAAAGAGCGGGAAAATCGAGAAAAAATTCGGCAAAGGGAAAGTGAGAAGGCAATGAGCCTTCAGAGAACCTTGAAAATTCAATATCATTCATCAGATACGTTACCTGAGTCGGGGCGAGAGCCCCAAGCCGAAGGAAGGTACGCCAAGAACCACCTGTTCTTTAAGGACATTAGCGGAATGCAAGGTGGTGAGCGGCTCCGAAACCGTTCCGAAATATCCGATTGCCACGGATAAGGCGACGACAGGCTCAGGCGATAATGATACTTTTCTACGGAACCGGCGGAGAACCCGGCGGGGGTGAGACTCCCATGAACCCGACTCGCAATCGGGTGTCTGATGATTTCCTTTCATGCACTTGGGGTTCGAGGAAGAATTAAGTGCAGCGATCAAAGCACAAAGACAGAGAGGGTGCTTTGTGTTTTGATGGGTCTTTGTATATGAAGATTCAAATCTAAACGAAAGGAGCCAAAACCAATGGACAACTGCAAGGTGATTGCCATCACAAATCAGAAAGGCGGAGTCGGGAAAACGACGACAACGGTAAATCTCGGTGTAGGATTGGCGGCACAGGGCAAACGAGTTTTGCTTCTGGACGCAGATCCGCAGTCGAGCCTCACTGTTTCGCTTGGGGTTAAGAACTCAGATGACCTATCGGTGTCGCTGTCCTCCCTTATGCAGTCAGTGATTGACGACACAGAGCCACCCGACACTGCGATTATCGGTCATTCTGAAGGTGTAGACCTAATTCCCTCCAACATTGAGCTGTCCGGCATGGAGGTCGGATTATTCAATGTAATGAGCCGTGAGTTCGTTCTTAAAGAATGTATCGCACCGCTTCGGAAGAATTACGACTATATCCTCATCGACTGTATGCCGTCTCTCGGAATGATGACAATCAACGCACTTGTGGCGGCGGACAGTGTGATTATCCCGTCACAGCCGAATTTTCTGTCGACAAAGGGTCTCAATCTTCTGCTTCGTTCTATCTCCAAGATAAAACGACAGATAAATCCGAGGCTGCGAATTGACGGTATTTTGCTTACGATGGTGGACAGCCGCACAAACAACGCCAAAGAAATCATTGCCTCGCTGCGTTCC
>CAVAPH010000046.1:0-984 GCA_963590455.1 bacterium
CAATGTAATAGATGCAAGTAAGGTTGCTCCGCCAATAGTCCATGCAACCGGACCAGCCAAAGCCAAGAGTGCCGTTCCAGCTCCCACTCCGCCTCCACCGGCAGCTAAGGCACCTCCACCTAGCCAGGCCAATGCAGCGTTAGTTGCTGCTGCACCGGATAAAGTTGAAATGGCAGCCCCCGTTGATGCGGTACCAAAAGTTGTTGCAATCCACATTGCTGCACTCGGAACTAAACTTGCAACTGCCATTCCACCTGCAATTCCAGCACCTGCTTCTACCGCAGAAGCTTTTGCCGCATCTAATTCTTGCTTAGCAAAATCACATACATCCTTAAATATTTTCTTTTGATGCTGAATTTCTACAAAATCAGAGTCAAAAGTTTTCGGATGATTAGCTATACTATTTATCAATGTTTCTACATTATTAAGAAGATCTACAGAACGTTCTCTCTGCCTTAAAATAGAAGCCCCATTATTCTCAAATTCGGCGTATACAGCGTTATACTCTGTAACAGCAGACCGAAGTTGTTCGTCTAACTTAGGAGTCTTTTCCGCAGATTCAT
Organism: bacterium; assembly: GCA_963590455.1. Lineage (GTDB taxonomy): Bacteria > Bacillota > Clostridia > Oscillospirales > Oscillospiraceae > Limivicinus. The sequence goes on from CAVAPH010000046.1 coordinate 564, forward strand.
ATTCCTGCTTATATTCATTCACTGTACTTTTGACTGCGTTTGCGCCTGCCGTTGCGCCTTTTGACACTACTTCAGCACCCATCTTGGCCCATTTCCAGGCCTTTTCGGCACCAACCTTCGCCGATTGCGCCATTTCCTCTACTGTTTCGTTATTCTTCACTTGGTCAATAGTTTCACCAAGAGCAGCACTTGCATATTGTAACTTGTCCTTAATTTTATCTTTCATAACATCAACCTTCCATATTTTGAATTCTATCAAATTTCGGTTATAAAAAAGTCGCTTCAAAAGAGACATCTGTTCAGCCAACTCTTATTTTAAAATTATCAGTGACCGCTTCTTGAAGCGTGGCTTTATTTCGGGTATAATATAGCCACGAAAGGAGCTGGCATTATGCAGATTATTCCCATGAGAGATTTAAAA
>CAVAPH010000046.1:994-13565 GCA_963590455.1 bacterium
CGGTTGAAGTTGAACGCCGTTGTGCTGAAGAAAACGGTCCTGTCTATGTCACCAAGAACGGATATGGCCGGCTTGTTGTCATGGATATTGAATATTTTGAGAAGACAATGCAAAAGATGTATGAAGCTCAAGCCATCATTGCCGGTATGGACGATGTAGAAAACGGTCGAGTAGTGGATGGCCCTTCTGCACTCAAAAATATAAGGAGCAAGTATGGCATCTAATTTTAGTTATACACTAACTCATAAAGCAGATGCTGACTTGGATGGCATTGTGTCCTACCTCACCACTCAGCTTGCCAACCCAAAAGCAGCAACTGATTTTCTAGACAAGCTACAAGATGCCATTGATGAGGCCTGTTTTTTCCCAGAAAGTGGTTCTCTTGTCTTCAATGAATTCCTGCCTTCAAAAAATATTCGCAAAAAGCTAGTTGGAAACTATATTATGTACTACTTTCCAAATCAGGAAACGGAAACAATCCATATTTTACGAATCATATACGGACGTAGAAATTTGGACGAAATTCTTTTGGAAATGAATTTTTCTTAGAATAAATTTTGACCATCAGGGAGCAATCCCTGGTGGTATTTTTACAGTTGCCGGGCAATCCAGGCCATGAGGAGCTTTACTATGCGCTCCTGTTCGTTGTCTGTCAGTTCCCGGCCCGCGGGAATGCGGTACCACTTGTACAGGCAGCCGCGGCAGCAACAGGCACAGGCGTGCTGCGCAACAAACACCGGGTGGCCGCGCATGGGCGTCTGCTTTCCGTCATTCGGGATGTCTGCCGGGGCCAGCCGCGTCCGCACAAAATCAGCAGCGTGCCGCTGTATGGTGTCCATCCCCTTTTCTGCGATGTACTCCTTATCCTTCTCCGACAAGCAAAACCTTGCCCGAAAGGCAGACCTTTGCAGGCGGGCAAACGTTTGATCAATGGTTGCCATAAGATGCAACACCTCTTTCCCCATCAGCATACCACAAAACGGGCAAAGTATGGGTCCCTTATTATGGACAATAAAAAAAGAGTCAGCTTTTGGAGCTCTCACTTAGGGATTATTGAAAACAACGATAATTTTTGAGTGACGTCCTCAAGCGGTGCAAACGGAAAGACCACACAACTGACTACAATGTCGGCTGTGTGGTCTTTTTCGGCTTTGTATCACCACCTTCCAGAGGCGCAGCTTTTACCGATTATTCAGTTTTGCCCGCATTATTACGGAAGTTGGACTCCTCCGCCGTTGTCATGTCGAAATACATCACCCGGTTTTCAGCATCGTACTCACCGGTAACCTTGTACCGCTTCTTATTGTCGAAGTCGGGAATCATCGCAACGACAACATCACGCAGATTCCTGTTGCCGCAAGAGAGCGTAGCCGTCTGCTCGGTTCTCGGCTTAGAGAACGAGGTGGCCTTGGCCTCGTTGCCCTTGCAGAAGCGGATTGCGAAAACCTTGTGGGCAGCATCCACGCAGTACTGCACATTCTGCGGGTAGTTCAAGTCCTCCAGAACACGCTTGCTGAAGGTGATGCAGTTCTGGTTGATGAAAATGTCCGGGGTAGCATTGGTGTTGATGTCAATAACCTCAAGGTTGATAGTAGAGAAATCGATTGCCATAATTATTCGTTCCTTTCTTCTTGACCCTCGTCAAGCTCACTTATATTGTTGAGAATTTGTATGAACTGGTCTCGTTCTTCCTTTGACCACGTCATATCGAGGAGAAAATATCCTCGCAGGACGCCGGATTTGACCTTGGCTACAGTGAATTTTTTCTGCATTGCAGACGGAGGCTTACTGCTTTTACGCCAGTTTCCGGCTTTGAGCATCTCCTGCACTTGGTACCATTGTGCTTTCTTGATGATGGCTGGGTGGTCATCCTCCCAATACCACTGCGGCAGAATATTGCGATTTTTTGCCGTTTTGTGGGTAAGAAAGTCTTTGGAGTAGGTTTTTTGGTATCGGACATCGCCACAGTACTTCTCATTCCCAAGAATGCTCTTGATGGTAGACTGATGCCAATATTCCATACCCTTCGGAGAGCGTATTCCTTGCGCCGTGAGGGATTCTGCAATTTCCCTCGGTGACGCACCCTCTGTAAAGCTATCGAAGATATACCGCACGATTTCCGCTTCGGCAGGTTCGATTTTTACCCTGCCAGAGTAATCTCGATAGTAGCCGATGGTGTTCTTTACAGAGTATTTGTACAGGCCCTCCTGCATCCTGTAGCGTATGCCTTCCTTGATTGCAATGCTTTTCTGCTGGCTTTCCAGCTCCGCCAAAGCCGACAGAATGGAAATAATCAGCTTGTTCTTGCCGTCACTGGTATTGATACCCTCGGATTCGAAGTTAACCGCCACCGGAGGATTGAGGCCACTCAGCTTTCGCAGTGTGGTCAGGATATCCACTATGTTCCGGCCAAAGCGGCTGATGCTCTTAGTGAGAATCAGGTCGATTTTACCGGCGCACGCAGCCTCAATCATCTCTTGAAAGCCTTTTCGTTTGTCTACAGAAGTGCCGCTGATGCCTTTGTCCGTATAGATTTTGACCAGTTCATAATTCGGATTGTTTTCTATCACGGACTGAAAGTGCTGTACCTGCATTTCAAAGCTGCCTTCCTGCGCTTCTTCAGCGGTGCTGACACGGCAGTATGCCGCCACCCGGACCTTGGGCGCGTCCTGATATGCGTATTCCTTCTTTTTCGGCAAAATGACATGGCCTTTGCGTTCGCCTCTGCGATTCTTGGCTATGGTTTCTTGAATATCCCGTTTTACCGAATCGTTTCGGCTACCTGCCTTTTCGCCCTTCTGCCGGGCCTGTTCGATACGCTCTGCGTCTAATTTCTTCGCCATCTATGATTTCTTCACACCTCCTTCCCCAGAAAAATGAGTACATCGGGCATCACCTCCTTTACGCCTATGGGCAAAAAAAGACCACACCGAGGAAAAATCCCCAGTGTGGTCTCTCGTGCTGATAGAAATCAAAAGACTGTGTCAATGTCATGCCAGTGCTCATCTGCCATATCGATAGCAAATTCGGTATTGTTAATGTACAGCCTGTTATCCTTATCTCGCACAAATCCCCAATGCAAGCCGTGCTTCGCTGCATAGGCTTTGAATGCATTGAATTTGTTTTCTATCTGGCGGTCTATATTTTTGTCTTGTCCCTTGCTTTCGCCACCCTTGGTTTCGATGACCCAAACGGTGCCGTCTTTTTTCATTACAATATAGTCAGCATAGAACAACCACTGCTTCTGTATGCCGTCCATATATACGATGGAGAAGTACTGCTGACCCGTGTCACCGTTCTTATAGACCCACTCAATATCATCACGCTTCTCGCAATATTGCTCGAACAGCATTTCACAGGTGCTGCGGACGAGGCTTGTGGCAAAGCCGGACGTATACTCGTGGTAGGCGTTAGTGAGGTATTCTACCTCGCTCTTAACGCCGGGGTCGTATTTAAAGAAGTCCTGCTCCGGAATATGAAATACGCTTGTTTTCGGATGCAGTCTTATACTCATCTGCTGCGCCATCTGCGCCGTAACATCACGGAATTCCTCTTTCAGCTTATGCTGATTGTTGATGACAAAGGCGTAGAATTCAGCGGTTTCCAGCGCAATCAGCTTCTTGGACGGATTACCGCCCTTGCGGAACATGCGCTCCAGAATGGTTTTTACCTTGTTCTGCGCCATGCCGATGGATGATTTAATCGCATCTACGCTATGCATGAGGTAAAAGTCGGGGATTGTATTTATTTTGGCTCATACGAGCAGGATAATAACAAATCAAATGGCAAAGAGACCATTGAGTGGCAGGTACTTGCAAAAGAAAATAACAAGGTTCTTGTGATCAGTAGATACGCGCTTGATTGCAAGCCTTATAACACTGAATGGGAGGACGTGACGTGGGAAACCTGTACTCTGCGCGCGTGGTTAAACGGAACATTTCTCAACGAGGCGTTTAGCGAAACGGAACAATCTATAATACAGACAACGGAAGTTCCTGCAGATAGGAACGCTACAAAGGACACGATATTCCTGCTGAGTATAAACAGGGCGGAAAAATACTTTGCGTCCGATGAAGCAAGAATGTGCGTCCCCACGGCATATGCAATAGCCAATGGAGCGTACACAAATGACAACTATATAGTGGATGGCGAAGCCACCTGCTGGTGGTGGCTGCGGTCGCCCGGCGGCTATCGGAGCGATGCTACGAGCGTCTACCGTGACGGCGGCGTCTACTCCGGTGGCCACCGTGTCAGCAGTGCACGCGGCTGTGTTCGTCCCGCTTTGTGGATTGACCTCGACGCCTGATGCCTTACGCCTTCGCCACATATGCGATGTTGCACAGTACGCCGGTGCTGTGATCACGGGTGTAGGTGTCGTATTCGCTGCGGCGGATGTAATATTTGCGGCCCCAGGAGGAGACGGTCAGCCACTCTTCGTCTATGGCGGTCACTGTCATATAGTGCGCACGGACTGAATTAACGCGACTGTAATTGCCGTTCGGAAAGCGTGTATACAGGCTTAGCTTGTTGTTCTCCCAGACGAACGGGAAGCTTTTCCCGACTGAAATTATAACCGGCAGGTCGTCCTTGAGCATTGATTCGATGCTCTGCCAGAGAGTGTTATATTTCACACCCCACTGTGCACGCAGAGGACAGGTGTTTGCGCGGAAGAACATATTCATTCCGCAGACAAGGGCGAGCCCGTTAAGGCCGAACGGGACCATAAGAGGGAAGTACTTCCGGTTAAGCGTTTTCAGAATATCGTTATATTTTTCTACAGGAATCGCCTCAGAGTGATCTGTGCTGTCAAGCATGGCAGCGTAGCATCCGGGGCGATTTCTGTGCGTGTATATGAAAAAATCTGCCGCGGCGACTATGCCGCAGCCGCATTTCTGAATGCTCTTAATATCAGACATCTGCTGAGCACCGCCGTATGTCAGCGTATTTTTTCCACTGACGCTTATAAATTCGTGCTGAAGCTTATATTCGGACATGGCTGCACCTGCTTTAGTTAATTTCTGATTTTATTTTATCCGTAAGCTCATGCTTTTTCAATAATTAATTGACTTGCCTGCAAGCACGGAATATAATTGCAAGTGTAAAGAAACCGTAAAGACCAGCAATGTTAATTAAAAACAGGGGGCTTAAATATATGGACGAAATGCTTGATTTTCTGCGAAGCGAGGGTATAGACAACGGAATAATTTCGCGCATTGAGGCGTTCCGCAAAGAATTTCCCGTAAATGAAGCGCAGAAGGGCAGAGTTCCGAAGCCTAAGTATAAATATTACGGTTCGGAGGTTTGGCGCAGGGCGCTTGCGGCTTTGCTCTCAGGTGAGAATTTGCTGCTGGTAGGTCCGAAAGCCACCGGCAAGAATGTACTTGCCGAAAATCTCTCCGCCGTGTTCGGCCGCCCGCAGTGGGATATATCGTTTTACCTCAATACTGATGCCGCCTCGCTCATCGGCGCGGACACATTCAAAAACGGTGAGGTCAGCTTTCGTCACGGCCCGATATACAGCTGTGCCGCGGAAGGCGGCTTCGGCGTGCTTGACGAGATAAACATGGCGAAGAACGAGTCACTCTCGGTGCTGCACGCAACGCTGGACTTCCGCCGCATAATCGATGTGCCGGGATATGAGCGCATCAGCCTCTCTCCGTGCACGCGCTTTATCGCGACGATGAACTACGGCTATGCCGGCACGAGAGAGATAAACGAGGCGCTTGCATCACGCTTTATGGTTATCAATATGCCGATTATCTCATCGGATAATCTCGAGAAGCTTATGCTTTCTCAGTTCCCGAATTTAAAACAGGAGTATGCGCGCCAGCTTGCAGAGCTCTTTGATGAGCTGCGTACGAAGTGCGACAGCTCCGAGATTTCAACAAAGGCGCTCGATCTGCGCGGTCTGCTCGCGGCGGTCAGCCTGACAAAGCAGGGGCTTACGCTTGATGAATCGCTGGAAATGGGCATTATAAACAAGAGCTTTGACGACTTTGAGCGCCAGCTCGTCTCTGACGTCATCGCCGCGCGCATTCCGAGCGGCCTTGATGCCGATAAGCTGTTTACGGCTTGATGGTTACCATATCTGAGCTTCAGAAGAAGCGCGCGCAGAACATAATCTGGAACTGCGCGGGGCGTTATGACTTCCAGCCGGACTTCAAGGCGTACGACAGCGAAGGCAGCGCGGATTTGTACTGGAACTGCATTTTGGGGGCAGCGCGCAAGCATTACGACTATTCGCAGTTTGTACCACTCTTTCAGGGCTTTGAGCAATACGAAGAGTCCGACGATTATGAGGGGCTCTTTTGGCTGGGCCTTGAAAACTGCATTTTTGCAAAAGAAGTCGTGCAGCGTCCGGCTCTTGAAGGTCTGCGCAGAAAGTACGCAGTCGCGGCAGTCCGGCAGTTCTCACATCACAGTGATCAGCAGTTTTATGAGACGATGGCATGGGCGCACTTTTCGCGTGTTATCGGTGAGAATCCGCAATTAAGCGCATATGACCGGAAGCTTCTGGACGACCTTGAGTTTACGCCGAACATGACCACCGAAGAGATAGTTGCCCGTACGAAGGAGCTTTTTGAGCGCTGGTTTCAAATCTCGGCGGAAGAGCGTAAAAAAAATAAAAAGCTTCATATTATAACTCCGGCTCTCCATAAGCGCGGAAAGAAGCAGGGGAGCGGCAACTTCAGAAAATTCGGCATAGGCATTGCAGAGCATCCCGAAAATGCCTACGGCGGTGCGAGTCTGGGACAGAGTGCGGACTCTCAACTCAAAACGAAGATGAGCGAGACAGAGCTGCGCGCTTTCATGGAGACAAAGTACGGCAAGAGCGCCTTTATACCGTCCGAAACGGCAAGAATCGAGCGACAGCTCTGCAGCGGCGGCCATGCGATGTGTCATCTGCACTTCACACGCGGAGACAGACCGGAAATTGCGAAAATTCAAAACGGCTTTGAAGCACTTTCACGCCAGCGTGAGGCCGCACAAATCGAGCGCAATCGAGTAAGCTATAATAAAAATCTTGCGCAGAACAGGCTCACAATATCAAAGCTGACAGGTAAAATTCAAAACTCCGTATTGCTCCATCTTCAGCCGACTTCTGTCAAATCCAACAGCGGCAGAATTAACGGTCAGCTCGTCTGGCGCGCCGCAATCTTAAACGATGAAAAAGTGTTTTTGAAACGTGAGCAGGACGATATGGGAGATCTCTCTGTTGACATACTGCTTGACGCTTCAACGTCTCAAAAGGGGAGGCAGGAGGCTGTATCCGCGCAGGGCTTTATGATTGCGGAGAGCCTGACTAAATGCGCCATTCCGTGCAGAGTGATGTCTTTTTGCTCCATGACCGGATATACGATAGTGCGCATATTCCGCGACTATGACAAACCGCGTGACAATCAGCGCATATTTGAATACGTTTCAAACGGCTGCAACCGGGACGGTCTTGCCATTTCCGCTGCGCATTATCTTATGAACGCTACGCCGTACAATCACAAGCTCCTGATAGTGCTGTCCGATGTAAAGCCGAATGACGTTGTAAAATTATCCTCACGCAACGGGGGAGAGCCGCAGCCGTATGAGCAGGCCGCCGGTATAACCGACACCGCTATGGAGGTTCGCCGCGCAAGGGCGGACGGAATCTCCGTCGTGTGCGTATTCACCGGAGATGATGAAGATCTTCCAGCTGCAAAGCTCGTCTACGGCAGAGATTTTGCAAGAATACAGTCACTCGACATGCTTGCCGACACCGTGGGCAAGCTGATACAAAACCAGATAAAGAACCTGTAAAAAATCGGGGCAGCTGACCTTTTCGGAAAGCTGTCCCAAATTTTTATATTCAAGAAATAAACATCGCATCGCCGAAGGAGAAAAATCTGTACCGCTGCTCTACTGCGGTCTTGTAGGCGTTGAGAATATGCTCACGACCTGCAAGGGCAGATACAAGCATGATAAGCGTGCTCTCGGGCAGATGGAAGTTTGTAACCAGCGCGTCTATGCACTTAAACTTATAGCCGGGATAAATAAATATGTCCGTCCAGCCGGAGCTCGGCGCGATAGTACCATCCTCTGCGGTAAAGCTTTCAAGTGTCCTGCATGACGTTGTGCCGACTGCTACGACACGTCCGCCGTTCCTCTTGGTTTCGTTGATAATATTTGCGGTTTCTTCCGGAACAATGCAGAACTCTGAGTGCATCTCATGCGCCTCAATCTCGTCCTCTTTAACAGGCCGGAATGTACCGAGGCCGACGTGCAGCGTGACATAGCATATTTTTACGCCTTTTGCAGCGATCTTGTCCAGCAGCTCCTGCGTAAAGTGCAGGCCGGCGGTCGGTGCTGCTGCACTGCCGAGCTCACGAGAGTAGACGGTCTGATAGCGTTCGGGGTCGTTAAGCTCCTCTTTTATATACGGTGGAAGCGGCATCTTGCCGAGGCGCTCAAGCACCTCAAGAAATATGCCTTCGTACTCAAAGTGCACTATTCTGTTTCCGCCTTCGACAACTGACTGCACCTCTGCAGTGAGCTCACCGCCGCCAAATATGAGCCTTGTCCCCGGTTTGGTCTTGCGGCCCGGGCGGCTCAGGCACTCCCAGCAGCCCTCGCCGAGATCGCGCAGAAGCACAAGCTCCACCGCGCCGCCGCTCTCTCTCGTGCCTATCAGCCTTGCAGGTAGCACACGCGAATTGTTGAGAACAAGGCAGTCGTTCTCGTTGAGAAACTCCGGCAGCTCATAAAAGTGCCGATGATCCATCTCACCGGTGTTCTTATCTAAAACAAGCAGGCGGGAGCTGTCGCGCTTTTCAAGTGGCGTCTGTGCAATCAGCTCCTCCGGCAGATAAAAGTCAAAATCAGATTTCTTCATTATATTCCTCCGTGCGGCATGCCGCAAAACTCTTTATAGCTTTATATTCAACACCAAGGTATTATATCAGAACACACAGGCTTTTTCAATGCCGCCGTCTTGATATGAGCAAAAAACTGAGCTGCCCTGTATGCAAAGCAGCTCAAGATTATTCGAGATGATCAATTTTCTCAACAGCATCGGGCAAAACGGAGTGTCTTCCCGGCACACAAGCGGCCAGATGGTACTCGCCAAGCTGACAATGCCACAGACCGGACATCTCTATAACGGAAAACGAGTTAAGCGGCATATTCATTCCGGTTCCGATAGCCTTTATATAGCTCTCCTTTAAGCTCCAGATCTCGGTAAACGCGCTGTTTTTATCCTGAGCTGCCTCTATATAATCGCGTTCAGCCTCAGCGAAAAAGCGATTTACGAGCGCCGGGGAGTACACCGCACTTTTTTGAATATCCACGCCGACAGCTGAATCACACAATGCAGCCGCGATGAAATCACCGGAATGCGAAAGACTGAAGTGCAGATCCTGATTATTAAGCTCCGGTTTGCCATATTGTCCTGCGATAATATCAAGCGGGAGCTGAATATCCGGTCGATATGAACGAATTGCAGATATAAGCAGGAGCTCTGCCGCAATTGATGCCTTTCGGCGGTTCGGCAGCTTCTGCGAATTTACCCGCTCCTGCCTGTATTTCGACAATGCATATTCACCGCACAGCTCAGATTTGCTTATATCTGCATAAAAGATTTTCAGCATCAGGCGCGCATTGCATCTATTGTCTTTGCAATAAGCTCGCTCAGCTCCATTTCAAGCATATCTGCGCCGCGTTTGATAACGTCTCTCGAGCAGCCTGCGGCAAATTTCTTGTCCTTGAATTTTTTCATCACGGACTTTACTTCCATGCCTTCAAGGCCGGTCGGGCGCATGAGAGCAACAGCACCGATAAGACCGGTAAGCTCGTCAGTTGCAAAGAGTACCTTCTCCATGTACTTCTCGGGTGCAACATCAATGCATATTCCATAGCCGTGGCTGATTACGGCGTGTATAACGGACTCGTCTATATCCAGCTCGTGCAGCATCTCATTTGCCTTGACGCAATGCTGCTCCGGGTAAAGCTCAAAATCAATATCATGCAGCATGCCGACAGTGCGCCAGAAATCGACATTCTCAGGGTCGTATTCTTTCGCAAACTCTCCCATTACTTTCGACACGGTCTCACCGTGCTGAATATGGAAGGGCTCTTTATTGTACTGCTTCAAAAGCTCTTCTGCCTGCTCAGGTGTAGGGATGTAACTCATATAAAAACGCCTCCTTTTTTGCATATAATAGCGCGCCGATGCCTGCATTTCAAGTACAAATTGTGTCTGTTTTCTTTTTTGTTGTAAAGCCGATTTGCGTATGATATTATATGCACATGGATAATTTAAAGAAAAACGAAATATATACTGTTAAAATCGAAGGCTATTCATCTGAAGCGTTCGGCGTTTGCCGCGTCAACGGCCGTGCCGTGTTCGTCCCGAAAACTATCGTGGGCGAAACATGGGAGATACGCATAGTAAAGGTCACTTCAACGTCTGTCTATGCGAGACCGGAGCGGCTTATTTCAGCATCACCGGAGCGCTGTACGGCAGAGTGCCCGTATTTCGGAAAATGCGGCGGCTGTGATACCTGGCATATGAGCTACGAGGAGGAGCTGCGCTTTAAGCTTGGCCGCGTGAATGATGCTTTAACGCATATTGGCAAACAGAGCGTCACAGCATCTGAAATTATCGGAGCGGAGAGCTATATGCATTACCGCAATAAAGGTATTTTTGCTGTAGCCGACGTAAATGGTTCTCCGAAGGCCGGATTTTTCAGAGAGAGAAGCCACGAGCTTATCCCGGTTGATAATTGCCTGATTCAAAATGAACTGTGCCGTCGCGCCTCTGAGACGATAATCAATTTTATGGTTCAGCACGGTATACGAGCCTATGATGAGACAAACGGCAGGGGAGCAGTGCGCCACATTTTCTGCCGCCGCGCTTATCGCACGTCAGATGCAGTAGTGTGCATTGTCTCGGCACGCGGATTCGGCAGTGCAACCGGTGCATTGGTTGATGCTCTGCGCCAAGCATGCCCGGAACTTACCGGGATAGTGCTTAATATAAACAAGGCGCCGCATAACACAGTTCTTGCCGGTGATTTTTATACACTTTGGGGCAAGGCCAACATGACGGATATCCTCTGCGGCAACACATTTGAAATATCGCCGCAGGCATTTTATCAGATTAATCCGCCGCAGGCCGAAAGACTTTACAATAAGGCCCTCAAATATGCATCTCCGTCAGCAGATGCGCTTGTGTTCGATCTATACTGCGGCGCAGGTACAATCAGCCTCTGCCTTGCACGTCACGCAGGGCACGTAATCGGTGCGGAAATAGTCCCGGAGGCTATAGAGAACGCATCGATGAATGCAAAGGCGAACGGCATAAGCAACGCAGAGTTTATATGCGCCGACGCAGCCCAGGCTGCCGAACGATTTGCAGCCGAAGGCCGGCGCCCGGAAGTAATAGTGGTCGATCCTCCCCGCCGCGGCATGGATGAAGCCGCAGTCATCGCAACGGCATCAATGCACCCGGAGAGAATTGTCTACGTCTCATGCAACCCCGCCACCCTCGCCCGTGACGTCCTCCGCTTCACCGAACAAGGCTACACCCTAACCGCCGCCACCGCCGTAGATATGTTCCCGCGAACCGCACATGTCGAGACGGTAACTTTGTTACAAAGGGAAGATGTCCACTTAACATATTGAAGTTTAGGGTTGATTTGACAAGGAGAAAGGAGCAATATGGAGTCACCGAAGTACCTTTCTAAAGAAAGCACAAATTGCATGAAAGGGATTTTTGCCATATTTGTTTTATGACATCATCTATACCAATATAGTGGATTATTACACGATACATATTTAGGCGTAATTTTTCAGGCAATGGGATATCTTTCTGTGGGAATGTTTTTCTTCTTTACTGGATATGGTTTAATGTTTTCGACTAAATATAAGAAGAATTATATGGAGGATTTCCTTTCAAAGCGATTTCTGCCCCTGTATGTATTTTATGTTGTATTGATTGCTTTGTATGCTCTTTATGGCAAGCTTATAGGAAATAGCCTTACAGCAACAACATCATTAGTAAAATCCCTTTTGTTTGGCGGAACTATTGTCCCTTTTGGATGGTATCTTCAAGTTACTTTTTTGCTGTATTTGTTGTTTTATTTTATTTATAAGTTTATTAAAAGCACTAAGGCACAAGTGCTTATTCTGACTTTATGCTTGATTTTATACTGCGTAGTATCACATCTTTGCGGATTGGCAACTACCTGGTATGAAAGTGTTTTTTGCGTTGTATTAGGAATGATTTTTTCGTTAGAAAAGGAGCAGATCGATGCTGCCCTTAATAAAAAAGCATTGCTAATCATGCTTAGCAGTGTGGTATTATTCTCAATTTGTTTTGTAGGCTATCGCATATTTCCTTTAGGAATAATATTCAAAATTGCGTCCTCATTATTTTTTGCTTTTGTAACTATCTCGTTGGCTTTTTTGCTTCAGAACACGTCTGTAGTATGCAACAAATTTACTGCGATTTTAGGTGCTTTCTCGCTTGAAATATATGTTTCTCAAGGCTTTATGATAGCGTTAAGAAAGGGAACCAATTTTCATATAGATAATCCGTATA
>CAVAPH010000047.1:0-13471 GCA_963590455.1 bacterium
TTCTAGAATCTATGTCTATGCTGACGTAGAAGTTAGGACGGTTCCGGCCTAAGTTTTAGGTGAACTTCTTCGTAGAACCTTGATATTTTTCGTGAATCTTGGTATACTGACATAGAAGTTAGGACGGTTCCGTCCCAAGTTTGAGGTGAAATGCATGGTTAAACGAGATTCCTATATGAATCGGCTGATTCGCAGTATGTGGAACGGCGAGATAAAAGTCATCACAGGCATACGCAGGTGCGGCAAGTCCGTACTGCTTTTCGATCTGTTTTTCGAGTATCTTCTTTCGCAGAACGTTTCAGAAGATCATATTTTGAAAATCGAACTGGATCAGCGGCGGTACTATAAATTCAGAAATCCCATTACCCTGTGCGAATATGTAGAAAGTATTGTCCGTGACAGGAAGGACGAAAAGTTCTATCTGTTCATTGATGAGGTGCAGCTCACCACGAAAGTGGTGGACAAAGAAAACGGCGGCATAGAGGTTACTATCTACGATATGCTGAATGAACTCAAGGCATATAAAAACCTTGATGTTTATGTCACTGGCAGCAACTCTAAAGGGCTGTCAAAAGATATCGCTACAGAGTTTCGCGGTCGCGCTACGCAGATCCATGTGTTCCCGCTGTCATTTGCAGAGTTTTATTCTGCCGTAGGCGGTGACGAGCGAAAAGCGCTGGATACTTATATGCTCTACGGCGGTATGCCGAGACTTTTAGCGCTGGAGGATGAAAAGGATAAGAAGGATTATCTGACATCCCTCTACAGCGAACTGTATGTTAAGGATATTGTGGAGCGGAACGGCATAGAGCGCGAGGATGTTTTGAATGACATTCTGGACTTTCTTGCCTCGCAGATCAGTTCGCTGACGAATCCAACCAATATCGCAAATGCCATCGCGTCTATGAAGAACGAGAAAATCAATCCTGCGATGGTTTCAAACTATGTGCAGCATGTTATCGACTCTTTCCTCATTTCGATGGCAAGGCGATATGACGTCAAAGGAAAGACGTATTTCAAGTATCCTAACAAGTACTACTATACGGATATCGGGCTTCGGAACGCACGGCTGAATTACCGCCAGTACGATCCCGGTCATATCATGGAAAACATCATCTACAACGAACTTCTGCGGCGCGGGTATTCAGTTGATGTCGGTGTGGTTTGTGACCGTACAGGCGACAATAAAGCCCAGAAGGAAATCGACTTTGTGGTAAACGATGCGGATAAAAAAATCTATATTCAGTCCGCTTTCCGCATGGATACCGATAAAAAAGAATCCTCCGAGCTGGCATCACTGATGCTTACCAAGGACTTTTTCAAAAAGATCATCGTCCGCATGGATGTGCCGCACAACTTCTATGATGACAACGGCATCTTCCACTGCAACCTGATTGACCTGCTGCTTGACCGAGTAGATTTGTTCTGACAAAATAGCAACTTGCCAGCAGGGAGTGGAGTGTGGAGTGTGGAGTGTGATACAGTGTGGAGTGTGGAGTGTGGAGAGTGGAGTGTGGAGTTGATGGCTTTGTCGCTTCGCTCAGCGGGAAGGTTGCTGGTGAGGTGGGTAGTTTGAGAATCCATGACCGGCGGCGCCGTCATGGGGTAAGATAATATTAATACGGCAGAAGCCCTGAAATACTGGGTATCTGCCGTTTTTGCTTCAGTGTGGAGTTTAGAGTGTGGAGTTCAGACTTACCGCCCTTTCACTCCACACTCCACTCTCCACACTCCACCCTCTTTTTCACTCCACACTCCACTCTCCACACTCCACCCTCTTTTTCACTCCACTCTCCACACTCCACACTCAAAAAAAGTGTCCTACCGGGGGATTGCTTTATTGATATATATGTGGTATTATAATACCGAACTTGCAGCAACGCGAGAAGAAAATAAATGCGCGCTTTATTTTTTGAGTACTCACTCGCAAAAATGCGGTTTTGATATTAAAAAATAAAAATATTTAAAAACAAGAAGGGAGATTTTAACCTAAATATGCAGCAAATACCGGATGCGCCGTGGATAAGGGCGGCGGAGAGGACCGGTTATCCCGACGGCGGAAGACGGCCGAAATATTTCGATGATGACGAGGAGGATTATATTTACCGGGACAGGGCTGAAGAGGAGAATTAAATAGATGGCAAAATGCTATGTCAAAGCCTATTTCGACTGGATAGAGCAAACAGCCGCACTCTCGGACGCTGAAAAAGGCAGGCTATTTATCAGCATACTTGAATATGCTCGGTCAGGTCTGGTTCCCGACGACAGCGGTAGAGAGAGCATTCTGTTTCCTGCGTTCAAAGCCGCGATAGACCGAGACAACGAAATATCCGCTCAAAATTCTGTGAACGGTTCCATGGGTGGGCGCGGCAATAAAGCGACCGAAAGCGAACAAAAGCGAAATAAAGCGAATGAAAGCGAAACAAAGCCTACTAAGACAAAGACAAAGACTAAGACACAAGAAAAAGACGAAGAAAATGAGAAAGAGAGAGTTAGAGAGAAACCCGCCCCGCGTTTTTCTCCCCCCTCTTTTGACGAAGTCAAGGCCTATTGTCTGGAGCGCGGAAACGGGATAGACCCGCAGAAATTCATAGATTTCTACGCTTCAAAGGGCTGGATGGTCGGGTCGAGCAAAATGCGGGACTGGAAAGCCTCCGTGAGGACCTGGGAAGGGAGGGATAAGCACGCAAACGCTTCAAGACAGCCTGCAGATGTGGGCAGCACGGGCTCAGGCGGCAATAGCGTCTGGGGTATCAGTTACTCCGGCTGAATATATCTGCCCCAAATGCCGCGACACCGGGCAGATAATACACCGCATGCCGGACGGCTTCGGTCTCACGGTGGAGGAGTGCGAGTGCTCAATCAGGCGCCGGAGCATGCGTCGCATAGAGCGCAGCGGACTTGCGGACGTTATCAGCCGCTACACCTTCGATGCGTTCTTAACGCCGGACGAGAAAACGCGTGCCATCAAGTCGGCAGCGCTGAAATACGTCACGGAGGACGGCGGCCGCTGGTTCGTCATCGTCGGCAGACCCGGCAGCGGCAAGACGCACATCTGCACCGCAATCGTGGGTAAGCTTATAGAGCGAGGCCGGGACTGCCGGTATATGCTCTGGCGCGACGCCGTGCGTGAGCTCAAGGCGCTATCGATGGATGCCGCAGGCTACAGGCGGCAGATGGACGCATATAAGCGCGTTGACGTGCTGTATATCGACGATTTTCTAAAAGGCAGGAGCATCACCGATGCGGATCTGAACATCGCCTTCGAGCTGCTCAACGCCCGCTACAATCAGGACAGGAAGACCCTAATAAGCGGCGAGCACAGCATTGAGGAGATCATGAACCTCGACGAGGCGATAGGCTCAAGAATATACGAGCGCTGCAAAGGCGGCTACTGCTTCCAGTCGTCGGACATAAACCACAGACTCGCGGGAGGAGGGGCATAAAAAATTCGCCGCAAGCGGTTTTGGGCTTGCGGCGATGTATCATGGTCAGGCAATTTTGAGGGCAGGTAAAGTTAGTTAATTTCCATTTCACAGTTTGCTATGAGTGTCTCCATTATATCTGCTTTACCTTCCAGTACCCACTGCGATCTGAACCGACTCTTTCAATGGCACCTTTTTCTTTGAGCTTTTTCAAGCGGCTTGCAATGGTCTTTCTGCTCACGCTCAATCTCTCCGCTAACTGCTGCATTGTATATCCGGGGTCTTCTTCCGGCAGGAGAAGGACTGCTCGCTCATTTTCAGTCACACTATCAGTCACCCTGCCGGCAACCTTGACGCCCCTATCTCCCGGCGCAGTGAACTTGATCATGATGTCCCTGGGATTAATGGTGTACTCAGGCTGAGGAACACCTACTTCTCTTCCGATTCCTCGGTTATGTCGGAGACTGTGCCTTCCAGCAAATCTGTTACGACTTGATTAAGCTGTGCAGCATTCTTAGGTGTGATAACGGGAACCCCCGTGCGCTCCTCAACTGCTTTTCGGGCAATTCCTGCTGCTTCACCACCCTCACGTGCAACTGTCATATTCTCTGAAAATGTGTTTGGAGTTTTCTGCTTGGATATCTCCGTTGCAGTAGCCTCTGCCAGCATGTTCAGCACCAATTCCAGCGTGGTCATATTATCACGAAGATTTTCCTTTTTTAAGCCCTTCAGATTTTTGTACTGGCGGGTAGACATTCCTGACCACGCGCGAGATATTTCGTCCGTGAGGATGGCATATTCCACACCTTTCTGCACACCGCGGGCATCCCACTCATCTGTCAGCTCTTTGCGAACTTGGATTGCCTGCAGCCGTTGGTTGATCCACTCGCGGCTATACCCCTTTTTGAGGTAGGTCTCCAATGCGCGGTCAATTGTCAGCTCCGGATCGATTGTTTCTTCAATGCGCTCCTGTCCGACTTGGGCAAGCCAAAGCTTAAATGGCTCCGCTTTAGGTGACGGGATTGACTGAATTATCCGCAAAAGCTGCTTCGTGTCTGCCACATCGGTCAAACGGCTTTTCCCGTCTGAAGCGGTCATTTTCAACTGCTTACAATTTGTAAGCAGTTGACCTGCACCCTCGCTATTCAGCCGCTTTTTTAAAACCGCCCAATATGTACTGGCGTGACGGGCATCCGGCTGTTCAGTCAATACTGCCACCACATCGACGACGGAGAAGTACCACTCTTCCTGTTCTTCATCCCACGCCGTGCGGATACGCTTGTCCTCAAATAGTTTGATTTTATCACTCTGCAGCACTCCGGAACACCTCATTTTTCCGCATTTATATTATAATCGTGTGAGGAATATCGTGCATATATTACGCCTGTAGTTGTCAAATTAGCCGGCTTCTTTTTACTTTTCTGTGAAGCCATATGCCTCGCTTACACATAACGCATAGCTGAGAATTGAAAGCTTATCTCCTCGAGGAGCTGCAACTTTTCCTGATATATACTGATTCAGCGCACTTTTGGTAAGTTTAATGTTGAATTGCTCACAGTACGGCTCCGCAAGACGGAGTATATCAACCTGCTTAAGGGCGCGTTCTTTCATGATTTGCTTCAGACGCTGTGAGGTCGTGCATGGTCTCATTCGAAGCACTCCCATTATTTATAAATCAAATATAACATTCGTTGGGCAAAAGTTCAAGAAAGTGTTGAGTGAAAGTTCAGAAATGTATTGCAAAATGAACTGCTATGATGTCATAGTACAACTCTTTGATTGTGGCTGGCCTTATTCCGGGCTTGCGTGACAGATCAGTCTGCGTCATGCGAAGCTCTCCCAGCTTCTTGGGCAGGAGTATCTTAATCATTTACCCTCGCTTCCTTTTGTAAGAGGTTTTGTATCTCTGCCTTACATGCTTATATTACACCAAAATCATGTACTTGCCAATAGAAAAGTTAATTATTTCTATGTAGTTATAAAAATTATTTATTGACTTATAAATGAAAATAGTGTATATTCAAGATGTAGAGGGAGGTGAAATTTAATGTCAGTTTCAAAGAAGGTCAAAACTTTGCTTATAGAGAATGAAAAGAAGCAGTCAGATCTAATGGAAGTATTGGGTATGAGCAGTAAACAAAGCCTAAGTAACAAGTTTACAAATGAAAGATGGTCCGCCGAAGACCTCATAAAAATAGCGGAATTCTGCGGATGTAAGCTCGCGTTTGTCTTACCGAATGGAGAGAAAATATTTTTTTCTGACACTGATTCTCCCAACGGCGCAAGAAAACCGCCAGCCGCTGTTAACGACTGACGGTCATATTTTAGCTTTTCATCTGGATATAAAAATGCAGCCGTAATTAAACGACTGCATTTTTGCGTCCGCATGACAACGGACAAAGCAACACGAAACCGCATTCTGTGAGATGGATTTCGCCATCTCCATATGGTGTTCGTACAGCTCTACTATGGTGGAGAGTGGCGGACTGCGACTCGCCTCGCTCCCTTGCATAAGTTCGCCTTTGCCGAAAATGTTTCGCTTCGCTCGCATTTTCGGAGGCTCACTTATCGAACCTACGGTTCTCGCCCGCCACTTTTTCTTTTATTTACACAGCATAAAAAATTCGCCGCAAGCGGTTTATTGCTTGCGGCGTTTGGTGGAGAGTGGCGGACTCGAACCGTCGACCTTCCGCGTGTGAGGCGGACGCTCTAACCAGCTGAGCTAACCCTCCGGATCTCAAATTGCTATGATAGTATAACATAACGGGAATAATATTTCAAGTAGTATTTTTCGGCTTCCGAGATGTTGTTCGCGGCATTTGAGCATGACAAAAGACACCCCTTTTGGGGGTGCCTTTCGTTTTATATTAGGGGGATAGGAAAGTAGCTAATTATCAACCGATTGTCAGACCGTCGCCGGCATCATCGCTGAGCACTGTATCGGCAGACGGAGACGGGAGAGCCTGAGTTGAGGAAGAGGCAGTCGCGTTCTTCGTGATGGTGATGGTGATTTTTGCACCCGGGGTCAGGCCCGTTGCGGTGTAAGTCCAGCCGGTGCCCTCAGTGCTGAGGGTCTTGGACGGGTTCTCGCCGGTCACGGTTACGGTGTAATCCGTAGCTGCAACGCCGCTTGCCGCCTCAATAACGATCTTCTTGTCCTTCTGTGCATACTGATCGGTGTAAGCTGCCCCGTTCACGGTGATATTGAAGCTGCTCGCCTCTGCGCCGTTCTCGTACTTGACGGTTACGGGGTACTTAACATCGGTGTTCTTGCACTGCACTGCGGTGATCTTGAGCTCGCCGGTCTTGAAGCTGTCCGGAAGCGTAAAGCTGCGCTTGCCGTCGTTTGCAAGAGTGGTGGAGAGCGTCTTGGTCTTGCCGCCGTCCGGGGTGTACTTCACAGTGAAGCTGATGAAGTAGTATCCCTCCTCGGGAGTTGCAGTGACGGTGTCGCCTGCGACGAGGGCAACGTTCTCTATGAACTCGCCGTTGCAGGTGATCTCTGCGAAGTTGCCGTCAGCCTCGACCTTGCCGGACTCGTTGTAGGTGACCTTGGTGCCGTCCTCGTCAGTTACGGAGTAGCTGGCCTTGATGGACTTCTCACTTGTAACCACGAAGGCAACGTCCTGCTCAGGCATTGTGAAGCTGCACACGCCGTCTGTGAAGGCGACTGCATTACCGTTTGCGGTGACAGCGGTGACGGTCATGCCCTTAACCTCGGTCAGGGTTGCAGTGACGGTCTCGCCTGCTGCAGCACTGGTCTTGTCGAAGCTTATGAGGCCTTCAGTGCCGCTGACTGTGTACTGGGCGGGAGTCTCGGAAGTCTCACCTGAAGCGGACTCCTCGGTCTCGGTCTCTGCGGATGCAGTCTCTGCTTCGCAGTAGTAGCAGAACTCAACGGTGGATTCGGGAGCACCCTTGAAGTAGCCTGCGGGGATGGTGAAGGTTATGGTGCCGTCTTCATTGAGGACATAGTCGGTCAATGTGTCGGTCTGCTCGATTCCGTCGTAATCCTTGTATGCGATGCTGGCCTCGGTGCCTGCGCACTTGTAGCCCTCAGCAGGTGTTACGGTGATCTCAACCTCGGTGTTGGTGCCGAAGCTTGCGGTGTCAACATCGGCGGTGCCGTTGGTGATATCGCTGTGAACAACATACTTGCTGCTGCTCTTGAGGCCGTAGCTTACGTGGATCTCGCACTCACCCTTGTCGGCGTTGGGCATTACGAAGTAGTAGTCACCGTCGACATAGTTTGCGGAAATGGACTCGCCGTTGTAGAGAACCCAGATGCTCTTGATCTCGAAGCGGTCATCCTTGCCGGAGGTGTTCTCTCTGATGATGACGCTCTTGCCGGTCTCGATCTCATCCTTAACGGTGTCGGCATCGGTGCCTTCGCCGCGGGTTATCTCTTTGTATGCACCGTCAACAAGGATATTGACCTTGTAGAGGTTCTTGTCGCTTACGCTGGCCTTGTCGGAGCCGAACTCGTAGACGATCTTCAGCTCGTGGCTTACAGGTGCGAACTCTACCTCGACGGTGACAACGCCGTCGGGCATGGTGCTGGGCTTGACTACGCGGTTCTCAACAAGCTCTCTGTGTGCAACGCCGTTTACATCGGTGTAGCTCATGTAGATAGCTTCATTGTCCGTGCCGTCCTTGGTCTTTGCGACGGTGTAGCCGTCAGCGGGCTTGACGTTGGTGATCTTTGCGCCGTCCTCAAGCTTTGCCTGAGGCTCGACCTCGAAGGTGCCGTACTCGGATGCCTTTGCGGTGACGGTGAAGTAGTCGTCATCGTAGACAGGAGTGATAACAACATCGCTCAGCGGCATGATGAAGCAGCAGCTGTTGTCGGAGAGAACAGTGGTCTCGACTGCCTTGCCGTCCTTGGTTGTTACGCTGATGCTCTTGAGGTAGAAGCCGGACATGGACTCGTGGGTTACGACTATGAGCTTGCCCTGCTCAACTCTGAGTGCAGAGCTGCCGCTGATGACCTCATTGTTCTTGTTGGTGTCAACATAGACAGTGTCATCAATGCTGACCTTGAGGACGCCCTTGACGTTTTGCGTGTCAGCGTCTACGCGGCTGTCAAGTATTATGACGTGATCCTTCTCGGTGAAGCACTCGGACACATCGACCACTACGTCGTATGCCGGCATGAGGAAGGTGTCGTCCAGAGGATCGAAGGTCAGAGCGCTCTTGATGTCAACCTTTGCGGTGTCATCGGCTCTGTAAATTCTCAGCTTGCTGAAATCAAACTTGTAATCATCTTTTACAGACTCAACGCGAATCCAGACCTTCTGGTTGGGGATTATGCTGTCGGTGTAGCCGAGAGTGGTCATGAACTTGATAACGCCGTACTCGTTGTTTGCGTTAGTCGGATTTGCGGTGACGGAGTAGCTCGCGATCTTTGCAAATGTTGCATAGACATCGACGCTCTTTGCCGTCTTGGGTACCTGGAACTGGTAGATGCCGGACATGTAGTTCCAGGAGATTGTACCAGTCTCGGTAGTGCCGTCCTCGAGCTTTGCTTCGTAATAGAGTGAATCAACCTGGTAGCCGATTGCAGTATCAACGGAAACGTTGACGAGGTTGCCCTTGCCTGCATACAGTGTCTTGGTGTAGCCGCTCTTATCGTTGAGAGTCTGGCTAATGATGCTGTATGTATTGCCCCAGTTGAGGTATGCATAGCTGCCGTCGGTGTTCTTATCCTGTGCGGAGTGTGCCGTTACGGTGACGTTGTCTGCGTACTCAACACGTACACGCACGTCGCAGTCAGGCATGATGAACTTATTGGTATCGGTCAGAGTGTAGGAGCTGCCGTTTGCGTAGGTGAGGACAATTCTGTTGGCAGACTTGCCGCTGCTGAGACCCCAGATATTGACCTGAAGCTCAACGCCTGCGCCGCAGCGGTCAATCGCCATGCCGGTGTTGACAGCGGTGACATTGAAGAAGCCGTAGGTTCCGTTGGAGCTGTCGAGCACTATATTGTGATAGATATAGAACTTGACTCTCACGTTGACTGCGAAGTCAGGCATTACGAAGGTGCCGTCATCCGCAACAGGAACGGATACGCTGCTGTCGCCGACCTTGGTGACAAATATGACGTAGTTATAGAATGCCTTGGTGGATGTACCCTCTACCTTGACGGTCTGGCCGACCTTTGCGGTGGTGACTTCCTTGTCGTCAACAAGGGTCTTGAAGGTACCCTCGGTGTTGTCTATCTTGTTGATCTCAAATGTCGCATCGGAGGTGGGCTTGACAACTGCAACCACGGTGACGGGGCCGTCAGGCATGGTGAAGCTCATCTTGTCCATGGTCACGGTCTTCGTGAAGTCCTCAGTGTAGACAACGAGAGATTCAAGAGTGTAGTTCTCCTTGGGAGTTACGGTGAGTGTGACGCGGTCGCCCTTCTTTGCGTACTCTACTGCGCTGTCACCGACCTTTGCGGTGATGGTCGCATTGGAAACGTCGGTGTAGATTCTGTTGCCGGAGCCGGGCTTGTAGTCAGGATCGACCTTGAAGACCGGAGTTACGGTGACTGCGAAGTTCGGCATTGTGAACTTGCCGCCCTCTACAGCGACGGTATCGACATAGTTATTATAAGTAACTCTGACGTAGTCAAGCATGAAGCCGTTTGCAGGAGTGGTCTTGATGGTGACCTGAGTACCGGCGTATGCCTTGGTGACGGAGGTGTTGTCGACCATTGCTATTGCGACACCGTTTACTGCGCTGTCAATAGTGATCTCGTACTGCTTGGACTGCTTGAAGGTTACGCTGACTATCGCGGAGTATGCAGGCATGACGAAGCTGTTGTTTGTAACAGTCGTGCTCGTGTTCGCATCGCCGACCTTGACAACCTTGATGGTGTCAACTGCATAACCGGTGTCAGGAGTGCACACGACGCTGACGGTCTGGCCGGCGGTTGCGGTCTTAACGCTCTTGCCGTTGACCTGCAGATCGAAGCTGCCGTTTGTCGGGGTCTGGCTGACGAGGTTATAGTAGCCGGAGGTGCTGACCGTGCCGGTGGTCGTGGTGGTGCCGGTGGTGTTGACCGTTGTGGTCGCGGTTACAACGCCGGAGACCGGGATGTAGAGAGTCTCGCCAACGCGGAAGTTGGAGAGATCGGTTCTGTTGTTGAGTGCCTGCAGCATAGCCTGAGAGCTTGTGTAGTTCAGGCCGTAGTCGGAGCAGACAATGTTGTATGCGCTCTCACCGGATGCCATGGTGTGTGCCATGACGGTGGTGTAGCTCATGCCTGCAATGCTGGGGCTGGTGGTGGGCAGGAGCAGAGTCTTGCCGACCTGGATGGAGTTAACGCTGCTGAGGCTGTTGAGCTTTACGATCTGATTGGAGTAGGTCTTGTAGCTCAAGCCCATGTTGGCGTAGATCTTGCTGATGGTGTCGCCGCTCTGAACCGTGTATGCAATCAGGTAATATGCAACACGATCGCCGGAAGGCAGTGAGCTTGTCGTTCCGGTTGTCAGGGCAGTGCTTGTGGCCGTGGTCGACGTTGTGGTGGCGGTTGTGGTCGCCGTGGTCGTCGTCGCGGTGGTCTTGCTGCCGGACAGTGTAGCTGCAGCGGTGTTGGAGATCGGGATAACGATCTGCGTGCCGACTGAAAGCTTACTGAACTGACTCTCGGACGTCAAGCCGTTGAGCTTCATAATGACGTCCTTGTAGGTATAGTAATCTATACCGTACTTCTGGCAGATGCCGAGAACTGTGTCTCCGCTGCCGAGCGTCACGGCGGTAACCTGAGCATCGGCGGACGCGGATGTCGCGAATACCGTGCACAGAGAAACGAGCATGACCAGTGTCAGCAGAAGACTGATGAGCCGCTTTTTCATGTTTTTGCTCCCCCTAACCGACCCTCGAAGGGTCGTAATTTTACTTACCTATCTTGCCCGAGCCTGTCTTTCAGGCAGCACCCGGGCGGAAACTATATTAAGCCCGAACCATCGCTCTTCTCAGCGCGTTTGGTTTCGGATTGCTTACTTTGTTGCTGCGGTGTCGGAGCTGATGCTCACAACTCCGCTGACCGGAATGTAGAGTGTCTCGCCGACCTTGAAGGCCGCCAGGTTGTCCTTGCCGTTTATCAGCTTGAGCATTTCCTGGTTTGCGCTGTAGCTGAGACCGTAGCCGCTGGTGACGACATTGTAAACCGTCTCGCCGGATTTCATCACGTGCTTCATAACCGTGTAGCGAACATCGGTGCCGGTCGCGACGACCGTTGTCGGAAGCAGAAGCTGCTTGCCTACGCTGATCTTATTAAATCCGGAAATATTATTGAGCCCGAGTATCTGATTGGTGTAGGTCTTGTAGCCGAGACCCCAGGACTTATAAATATTATTTATTGTGTCTCCGGATTCAACCGTGTAGCTGACTATATAATAGCCGACGCTGTCGGTTGCGGGAATCTGAGTGGCAAGCCCCGGTTCCTTTGCGGTGCTTGTGCTGCCGGAGGTCTGTGCCCCGGTCGAGCCTGTGATCGTGACAGAGCCTGCGGCGTTTGAAAGGGATATTGCCGCCGCCTCGGATACCGGAACGACGAACTGGCCGCCGACCTTGATCTTGCTGAACTCGCTCTCGTCACTGACGCAGTTGAGCGCCATGATTATCTTCTTGTACGTGTAATAATCAACACCGTACTTCTTGCAGATACTCGTCACGGTGTCGCCCTTTTCGACCGTAACTATTGTAACTGCGGGCTCTGCAAACGCTGTCACGCTCATTGTGAGGACCATGCCCACCGCCATTACCAGCGTCAGCAGAAGACTTATTAGCTTTTTTCTCATTAAACTCTCTCCCTGACGGCCTATGCCGCACTCTTTTTCGTGCCTCATACTGTAATCGACGAAATAGGATAATATATGTTCCCCATAATTCGGTTACAATATTACTACAAGTTCAAACAAATTGCAAGAGGTATTTGCAAAAAAGAATTAAGAAATTACAGAAAAATTTCAAATAATTATGCCGATTGGTTTACATAATTCTTAATTCTGCCTTAATCTCCGTAGCCCATCGGGTTTTTGGACTGCCATGCCCAGGTATCGCGGCACATATCGTCCAGATTGTACTCCGCCTTCCAGCCGAGGAGCTGCGCGCTCTTGTCGGGGCTTGCGTAGACAGTGGCGACGTCACCGGGGCGGCGTGCAACTATCTCGTACGGGATTTTCCTGCCGGTTACACGCTCAAAGGCCTTGACCATGTCAAGCACGCTGTAGCCGATGCCGGTGCCGAGGTTGAATACGCTCTCCCCGCGGTGCTGCTGCATATACTCAATCGCTGCAACGTGGCCGCGCGCGAGATCGACGACGTGTATATAATCGCGCACGCCGGTGCCGTCGGGCGTGTCGTAATCGTTGCCGAAGACGCTCAGATGATCGCGCCTGCCGACTGCGACCTGAGAGATAAAGGGCATGAGATTATTGGGTATGCCCTGAGGATCCTCGCCGATAAGACCGCTGGAGTGCGCGCCGATGGGGTTGAAGTAGCGCAGCAGTACGACGGACCAGTCGTCTATCGCCTTTGCGGAGTCGCGCAGGATCTGCTCGTTCATGTACTTTGTCCAGCCGTAGGGGTTTGTGCACATGCCGGTGTGTGATGTCTCCTCAAGCGGCATTTTATTATCTGCGGAGTAGACAGTTGCAGAGGAGGAGAAGACTATGTTCTTCACCCCGTGGTCTCTCATCGCCTCGCAGAGTGTGACAGTGGAGAAGAGATTGTTGTCGTAATACTCAAGCGGCATGCGTACGGACTCGCCCACAGCCTTGAGGCCTGCAAAGTGAATGACGCAGTTTATATCATGCTTATCAAAAATCTCGTCGAGCACGCTGCGGTTGCGCACGTCCTCGGCATAAAAATCGACATGCTTGCCGGTGATTGTCTCCACGCGCTCTATCGCCTTGGCCTTGGAATTGACGAGGTTGTCTATCACGACGACCTCCATTCCCTTGTTGAGGAGCTCTACGCAGGTATGGCTGCCGATGTATCCGGCGCCGCCGGTGACAAGTATCTTCATTGCTTTCTTCCCCTTGTTTATTATT
>CAVAPH010000048.1:0-4432 GCA_963590455.1 bacterium
TTCTCCGCCCGCACCGCCGCCGAAGAACTCTGCCGCAAATGCGGATACGCCAGGAAGTTCACGTAATTGCCGGATGTAACAGTAAAATTGTAGTACAACAAAAAGCTGCAGCCATAACATTTCGCTGCAGCTCTTAAATTTTTACCCCATATTCTTATACAGAGAAAACTCGCCGTTTGTATATATCAAATCATAACTATCAGGGACGGGGAGCTGTTGCTCTTCCATGGAAGCGGCAACAAGATAATAGCCTGCATTCTCCAGACTGTGCCCGTTTTTATCAGGTCTGAAAGATAGATGCTCGGTGTTAAGATAGAGCACTCTGGGCTTGTAAAATGCAATGCTGCAGTCAGCAGGTAAATTATCTGAAATGTAGTTATAAACGTCAATCGCCTTGTCCGTATATGCATAAGCCCAGTAATAAAGAGCCTGATCTTCCGTATTGTCAGCTTTACGGTAATAAATGTCAGACTTAACAGCGCCAAGCAGAGTAATTATACAGAGAAAAGCAGCAACACAGCTGCAGATTGCTTTGTACGCTGCGCTCACTGTGATTTTGTCAGACATGACTTTGCTCAAGCACAATAGACCGTAGCAGTTGTACATTGGCAAAAGCATTAGCACGGGGAGTATGTATCTTGTACCCTGATTATACGGCAGCATACAGACAACGAAAATATAAACAAAGGCAAAAAGCGTAAGATGAAGATTCTTGAGCCGAAAACCGTCGGATATAAGCCCAATCAGGCAGATAATAAGAATAATAATTGAGAGTGCGTGCTTTATTGCGCTGCACATATCGGCGATGACGCCGTATGTGTCTTCACCCGTAGAGGTGAGCGAGGATAGTATTGAATTGATCAGGTTCAGACCTGCATCGTCCAATATTTGCCCGAGAAACGAACATGTGCTTTCGTAGTATGTTTTGAGATTTGCGATGATAGACCTGAGTGTGACATTGCTTATATCACTCGTATTTCCGGTTGCCGGTGCAAGTATAGCCTCAGAGACAAGCTTTAAAAGCAGAAATACGATAAACGGAAAAAGACAAGTTAATACTCTGTGCCGGTCAGCTTGCTTTCGCTCACTCACAGTACGTATAATGCATGCAGCGGCACAAGCGAACAGAATACTGATGCCGTTCAGCCTGACTTCATAAGTGAACCAGAGAGATAGGCCAAGCAGTGCACCGAACAGCACTGTGTCCCTCTTTTTGACGGAATCAAGAAATAGCTCCGCCAGATACAGAGATAGCATGGCGAAGAAGAGAAAAACAATGTCGCTGTAGAGCGTGTTGATAAAGTATCGGAAATTATAGCATGCGCCGAACAAAAATGCGAAAACGAAGCTTATCCGTCTGCCGAAACGACGCCTCAAAAACAAATACAGGATACCGGAGAACAGCGCAACTGCAAGCACTGACGGGATTTTATAATAAATGAGTGACGTGAAACCAACGCGGTCAAAACCCGCAATTTTATATACGACCGCGAGCAGCAGCGAATAACCCCAAGTATAAACGAGCTTCCCGCCGCTGGCCTCGTCAGGCAGTGCTGTCGGATGCATTATATAATTGAGCGAGGTCTGCTCGTCAAAATATCCGTCAGCAATCGCAATGCCTTCGGACATATATGCTGCAAAATCATCGCCCCAGTAACAGTTGTTGTCTGCACCGAAAAGACACAGAAAAAATATTACAATCGAGATAGCAGCGGCAAGCAGCAGATCGTTTTTCTTATTAGACATTTTAGCTTGTCTCCGATAATTTTATATAGCAATAGCAGCTGTCTGTTATTATACCCCGATTTTTTAATAAGTAAATAATAAAATCCTGGGGGCTTGTTTGAGCTTGAAAAATAGTATATAATCAAAAAATAATAAACTTGGGGAGGTGCGTGCATATGGAAATTATAACTGCAGAGAAGCTCACATTTTCGTATGATAATACACGCCCGGCCCTTGATGATGTCAGTTTCAGTGTGAACTGCGGCGAGTTTGTGTCGGTGCTCGGCGGCAGCGGGAGCGGGAAGACTACGCTTGCGCGTATGCTGAATGCGCTCCTGCCATTGCAGCAGGGCAACCTGAAAATCTCCGGATTTGATGCGCGAGATAAAAACCGCCTCTGGCAGATACGAAAGTGCTGCGGCATGATATTTCAAAACCCGGATGACCAGTTCGTCTGCACATATGTCGCAGATGATGTGGCATTTGCCGCCCGTAATTTCGGCACCGAGGAGGACAAGCTCCCCGAACTGGTGCGCGAAGCGCTAAACGAGCTCGGTATTGGCAGATACGCCGAACGTTCGCCGCAGCTGCTATCTCAATCCCAGAAGCTGAAAGTCGCCTTCGCCGGCGTCCTCGCGGCGCAGCCTGATGTCCTTCTGCTTGACGATATTTGCGCCGCGCTCGACCCGCAGAGCCGTCACGAAATTCTGCGTACTATAAAAAAGCTGCATGCCGGCGGAAAAACTATACTGATGTTTACACAGAACGTTGAAGAGGCCGCACTTGCCGAGCGCGTTATTATTCTGCATGACGGCAGGATACTCGCAGACGGCGCGCCACGCGAGCTGCTGCCTGACACGGCACTGCTTGATAAGGCGGGGCTTGAGTTGCCTTTTCCAGTGAAAATATATTATGATCTGCTCGCCGCGGGCGCAGCACCTGATAGCTGCCCGCTGACCGCGGAAGAACTGGTGGATGAAGTATGCCGATAAATCTTGAAAACCTATCATACTCCTTCGATCGTTCCGCAGCGGTTCTGAGCGGGGTTAATATAGAAATTGCAGACGGTGAATTTGTCGGAATAACCGGCCCGGCAGGCAGCGGAAAAACCACGCTTATGCAGCTTATATCCGGCCTTATGACTCCGACCGGCGGCAGCGTGCGGATAGACGGCGATGATATAAACGCGAAGAAATACGATCGCCGTGCACTTCGGTGCAGGCTTGGCATAGTCATGCAGCAGCCTGAAAAGCAGCTGTTCGAGTCCACTGTGGAGCGGGACGTGGCATTTGCGCTGCGCAGTCAGGGCATGAGCGCACAGGATACGGCACCGGCAGTGAAAGAAGCCCTTGAACTGCTCGGCTTTGATTATGACACCGTGCGCGAAAGATCACCGCTCAGCTTCTCAACAGGGGAGATGCGCAAAATTGCAATCGCCGGAGTGCTCGCCGCAAAACCCGGTATTCTCATATTTGACGAGACCGATGCAGACCTTGCCGGAAAAGCACGCCGCGATTTTTATGCGCTGCTTGAAAAATTAAACCGTGACGGCGCGACCGTGCTGCTCGTGTCGCATAATGCGGATGCTCTGGCTGAGTATGCAAAGCGTGTGCTGATCATGCGCAGCGGGAGAATTATACGCGATAACTCCTCAAAGGAAATTTTCTCGGACTATTATGACCTGCTGCACAACGGCGTTGCTGTGCCTAATGTACGCGCAGCTACCCAGCTTTTGCGCGAGCGAGGAGTGGATATGCCCGGAAACACCACGGAGTATGCACAGTTTGTTGACAGGCTGAAGATAATTATGTGGAGGAAGAAGAGATGAAGCACCTCCAAACGGGGATTTACCGCCCCGGATATTCTTCGGTCCACGGGCTCAACGCTGCGGTAAAGCTTGCCTGTCTTGCCCTGCTCACTATCGCCGCTGCCGCAACCGACAGCGCTCCCGGCTTCCTTGCGATACTTACGGTAACAGCGGCAGTTATATATCTTGCAGAGCTGCGCATTTCTGAGGCGCTTGCGCCGATAAAGCAGCTTGCTGGCCTTTTGATTTTAATCCTCATCATGAATACCTGCTTCGGCTCGACCGTGAACCCGTGGCTTCGCTGGTGGATTTTCACGCCGTCTTTGCGCGGTCTCATGAAGGGTGCCGTGATTTCTGCACGCGTGGTGCTGATTTTTATATTCGGCAACGTGATTGCGACGACAACCGCGCCGCTGAAGCTGACGGACGCACTTGAGCGATTATTTGCACCGCTGCAGGCCCTGCATATTCCGTCGGGGCGCATCGCGCTGATTGTCACGGCGTCCATACAGTTTATTCCGCTGCTGCTTGAGGAGACCGAATCAATAAAAATGGCACAGACAGCAAGAGGTGCGCGCTTCGACAGCCGAAGATATTTTGACAGGGCGAGCGCGCTTGTTCCGCTTATCGTTCCGGTGTTCATTGCAGCGTTCAGGAGAGCGGAACAGCTCTCACTTGCGCTGGAATCGCGCGGCTACCGGCCTGATATGCCGGGTGTGCGAAAGAAACACGAAAAGCTCACAAACGGCGACTGGGCGGCACTGACCGTATGCACGGCGCTGTGCGCACTCGAGCTTATCGTCTTGTAATATTTATATTTAACAGAGAGAAAAAACTATGGGAATGTCAACGGTAAAGCGTTCAATGATAACCGCGGTTTGTGCGGCGCTGTGCGTCGTG
>CAVAPH010000048.1:4765-13412 GCA_963590455.1 bacterium
GAGGCCTCTTCGCTCACGGTCTGGATTGCAGGCAGTGTCATTGCGGCGCTTCCCGATGCGCTTATACAGCTCATACTCATTCCGCTCATAATCAAAGCTCTGGCGGCGGCACGGCTTATCCCGTACGAAGAAAACGCCTCTGAAAAATAGAGGACAGAAAAAAGACTTTCAAAAAGCCCTATACGGTGGTAGAATAGCACAGCTATAAATTGTCATAAAAAACGGCGAGGAAAAGAAATGCCTGATATTATAGCCGCACCGGCGGCAGAACCGAAAAAAAGAATAGGCCATCTCGACAGCATGCGCGGAATGTGCATCCTGCTGGTGAACTATTTTCATTCTAATATAAGCCTGATGTTTTTGCAGTATACCTCTGCAATCTGCGTCCACCCGTTCTTCTTTATGGCCGGGTACTTTTACAATGACAGCAAGCCGTTGAGCGGCACGCTGCACAAAAAGCTGCGCACCATGATCTTCCCGTACTACGTGCTGGGTCTCATGTATTACGTTCTCTGGCTTTTGATGTTCATGAACAGCGGGAGAGATCTTGTCACTCCGCTGCGTTCGGTGCTGTATATGCCGACGGGGGACTTCCCGATAGAGGCGTCAATATACTTCCTGCCGATGATGTTCTGTGCATCCATGATCTTTGCACTGATCATTCGATATATCAGGAAAGAGCCGCTGCGTCTGCTTGTAATCTGCGCTTTGACTCTGCTGGGCAATCTCTGGACGACGCTGTTCACCGTTCGCCTGCCAATGGGACTTGACTGCTCCATTGCCGTGCTTATTTATATCTATGTCGGCTATCACGGGCGTACGATTATTGCCTTCTTTGACCGCTTCGTAGAGAGTATCGACTCCCGCTTCCTGCGTGTCATGCTGTTCTTTACGGCGGCGGTTATAAATTATATTCTTATTATCAGCAACTACATTCCGAATCTCCGCAACGGCGTCTGGAGCAATATTCCCTTCACGCACTTTAATACCTGCACCACCATGCTGCTCTGGGTGTATTTCTTCCGATGGTTCGATAAGCCGCGCCTGCTCGCCCCGATTCGCGCCGCCCTGAAATACGTCGGCGAGAACTCCATGATCTTCATGTGCTTCAGCCATATTGGCCTGTACATCGGCCTCTTCGCCGTAAACCATCTCCCCCTGAGCGGGACTGCCTATAAGATAATGTACTACATCATCGGCACCGTCGCAGTAGTCCCCATAGTAATCCTCTTCAAAAAAACAAAACTCCACGCCCTCTTCGGCAAGTGAACATGGCGTATAAACAGTGAAATCTCCGGCGAGAGCAGACGGCAACTCCGGCAAGATCAGTATATGCGACGATCTACGGCACCGACGATATCCGCTTTAGTTTTGAGAATGTGCAGGGAATGCATATTTAATAACATAATAGACGCAGAGACGCCTCACCACTGGATTTATTTCCGGTAGTGAGGCGCTTTAAGTATCAATCCAATCTTACAGCTTCAGAACAAGGTCGTTTGCTGACCAGATGGCGTTTTTCAGATTCGCAACATGCTCTGCATCGCCGAGAATGTGGACGTTTTTGGGGTGCTTCTTTGCGTCTGCCAGAGGAGTTCCGGCGCTGTACCCGACGGAGACGACGACTGTATCGCAGGGGATGTCAACACTCTTTCCACCCGTGAGAACTGTGATGCTGCCGTCCTTTATCTCGGTGGTCTTCGACTCAAGATACACGGGCACATTGTGGAACTTCAGCAGGTCACGCAGAAGAACGGAGTTCGCGGCGGGAACCATCGGCGTCTTCATAAGATCGTCCATGACCTCTATGATGAACGGATGCTTGCCTTTCAGCGCGAGCTCATATGCCACCTCACATCCGGTGATACCTCCGCCGATGATGGCGACACGATCGCCTGTTTCGCAGCCGGACAGCAGATAATCCGCCGCGTTTACCGTCTTATCCCATCCCGGAATGGGCAGAGCGCGTGGCTTTGCGCCTGTTGCGATAACATATTCATCTGCGGGAATGCCAGCAAGGTTCTTTATCTCCGTGTTCATGTGTACGGTGATGTCGTGGCGCTTGACCTCGGCTCTGTACCAATCTATCAGGTCGCGGTCCTTCTCCTTGAATGACGGCATGGCTGCAGCGATAAATGTGCCGCCGAGACGGTCGCTCTTTTCGTAAAGATCGACAGTATGCCCGCGCAGGGAAGCCTGTATTGCAAATTCCATGCCGCCGATTCCACCGCCGATAACGGCAATCTTCTTCGGGTGTGCAGACTTGACGACGCTGTATTTCTTCTCCGCAAGAGAACGAGGGCACAGAGCGCAGTGACCGGTTTCAGCCATGGAATTCGGCGGGAACTCAACGCCGATGCCCTTGTAGTGCGCCATTGCGAGACAGCCGGTGTGACAGGAGATGCAGGGCTTTATCTCATCCATGCGCCCCTCGCGAATCTTGGTTATCACCTGATTGTCCGTGAGGAACTGGCGGCCGATGCCGACTCCGTCAATCTTACCTGCGGTGATGGCCTCGGCGGCAGTGTCTATCTGCATACGCCCGGCGCAGTATACGGGCTTGGTGGTGAACTGCTTTATATGCTCAACATCGCTGAGGTTGCAGTTGAGCGGCATGTATACCGGCGGGTGAGGCCAGTACCATGCGTCGTATGTGCCGTTATCGCAGGAGAACATGTCGTAGCCCGCGTCTTCGAGGTACTTTATTGCGCGTTCGGACTCCGCCATATCACGGCCGACCTCGGTAAATACTTCGCCGGGAACAGCGCCCTGACTGAAGCCCTTTGTCTTGCTGACAACGCTGTACCGCAGGGAGACGGGGAAGTCCTCTCCGCAGAGCTTCTTTATCTCCTGCACAACCTCAACGGCGAAACGATAGCGGTTCTCAAAGCTTCCTCCGTATTCGTCGGTGCGGTGGTTGGTATATGGCATGGTGAACTGATCCATCAGGTAGCCCTCGTGGACAGCATGCACCTCTACGCCGTCTATGCCGGCATTCTTTGCAAGCAGAGCGGTCTGCGCGTATGCTTCGACAAAATCATGTATCTCTTCGCGGGTAAGTTGGCGGCATTTGTATTCCGGCATCCACACATTCGGCGACCCTTCATCGGGAGAGACCATGATGTCGTTCATATTTATTACAGGCTTCATTATTGCGCCGACGAACTTGCTGTCTATTGCTTTTCTGAACGGTCCGCCGAGGACAAATGAACGGCCCCAGCCGGCGGAAATCTGCAGGAACAGGCGGGAACCGTAGGAATGGAGCTCATCCATGAAGGGTTTTATAGGCTCAAACACTTTGGGATTCTTCCACAGCCATTTGTTGCCCATAAGGCTCTTTAACGGAGTACAGCCGGGAACCATGAGACCGATGCCGTCCTTAGCGCGTTCAATGTAAAAATCCCGCGCCTCTTCGCAAAATCCCTTGCCTTTGAGCCAGCCGATGATCGTTGTTCCCTCCATGGGACACATCATGAAACGGTTCTTCACTTCGACAGTGCCGATGGAGAGCGGCTGAAACAATGCTGAATATTTTTCTTCCATGTTATTGCCTCCTCAATTAGCATACAACTGTTGCTTTATGTACAAACGTATGTTAATATAAAAACGAGGATAAAGTCAATCCGCAATAAATAAGGGATCGACGCTTATCCAACAAAAGAAAGCAATTCGTGGGAGAACATGAAAAATGTCTGATAAAAAAGAAGACCGGCGCATCCGTCATACAAAGCGCGCGATAAAAAATGCGTTCCTCGAGCTGATGGATGAAAAGCCGGTGGATAAGATAAGCGTTACTGAGCTGTGCGAGAGGGCGGACATAAACCGCAGCAGCTTCTATGCTCATTATGTGGATTATCCCGCATTTCTGGATGAGCTGGAGTGCGAGATAGCCCGCAAACAAATAGACGCTTTTGCGGCGCTGTACAGCACGCCGAATTATCCTGTAACAATAGTTGAGGATATTCTGAAGCTTATCCGAACGAACAAGGAAATGAAGCTGATTTTTATGGATTACGGCAAGCACAGAGGTGTTGGATTGCTGGAAGAATATCTACATGAACGTGCGCTCCCCGTATGGCAGCGGAGCGGAGATATTTCGCCAGCTCAGGCGGAAATGCTTTTTGCCTACGTTGTGCATGGTGGATATGCTGTGCTGAAGCAATGGTATGACTCTGGGTTTGAACTCCCGGAAAAAGAAGTACGCAGTATACTGACCACGGTCATAACGCACGGACTGTACAGTTTTGTGCATATAAAGTTGTAAATTAAGCAGAAATAATGTGCATCTGACGTTGTTTATAATTAGGACAAGTTAATATTCAAAAAATGGCACCGGTCATAAAACCACCACCCCGCTTCTTTAAAACAAAACTCCCGGAGGCTGACACCCAGCCTCCGGGATTAAACAGTATTTACTCTTGAACGGTTTACATAACTTCACTACGGACCTTACCGACGGCGATATATCCGTCGAGTACGGCGCGGATGTCGCTGTCAGGGGGGAGATTATTGCGGTCCACAAGCTCACTGTGTACCTCGTAGCCATAGCCGCCGTCAAGCTCAACCTTGACATAGTGGTTGGTGTAATTGAGCGACTGTGCGATGCATCTCTCACGCTTAATGCCTTTTAATTCGCCAAGAGAGCAGCCGGGGAAGTTTATGTTCCATATCTCGCCGGGTGCCTGACCTGCGGCGATGAGCTCCTGAGCGAGGGGCAACATGTATTCCTCAACAACGTCATAGCCGCCGTCATGCTGCATGGAAAAAGCGATAGCAGGGACACCGTGCATTACGGCCTCCTTTGCCGCGCCCAGAGTTCCGGAGTATGCGATGTCAAAGCCAGCGTTATATCCGAAGTTTATCCCTGAAAACACGTAGTCCGGCTTTTCCGGTAAGAGAGCCTCCATTGCCAGCATCACACAGTCAGCGGGAGTGCCGCCTATACTGTACGCCGCTTTGACGGGCACGGGGAAATCATATTCCGCAACGGGAATCGTATTGAATATCGTCAGGCGCTGTGACATCGCGCTGCACTGTGATGAGGGAGCGACCACCCATACGTCGCCCAGCTTGCCTGCCATGCGTGCAAGGCGCATAATGCCCTCCGCACTTATTCCGTCGTCGTTTGTGACGAGTATTTTAAGTCTTTTTTCCATTTTGTTATACGGCCTTTCAATCATCTATGCCCGGATTATAGCACAAATACGCCAGGCAGACAATTTGGCATAATGCATAAGCAAAAATGTAAAATATGCGTAACAATTAAAAAAATTATGGAAAAGAGGGCTGTAGTGTGCTATAATTTACCCGTTTTGAAAAATGTTGGGGAGAGATGCACATATGAAATGCCCGTTTTGCGGATACACCGAGAGCAAGGTTATAGATTCACGCCCGGCAGAGGAGGGCGCAACGATACGCCGCCGCCGCGAATGCCTTGCCTGTGCCAAGAGATTTACGACCTACGAGATAATTGAGCGCATGCCGCTTGTCGTCATCAAGCGCGACGGCAGCCGCCAGTCATTTGATAAAGTAAAGCTTATCAACGGCATGGTGCGTGCCAGTGAGAAGCGCCCCGTTCCCCTCGGCAAGCTCGAGGCAATCGCAGACGATATCGAGCAGGAGCTCCAGAGCGGGCTTGAGCGCGAGGTTAAAACCGTCGTCATCGGCGAGATGGTTATGAGCCGCCTCAAGGATGTGGACGAGGTTGCATATGTGCGTTTTGCTTCTGTTTACAGGAGCTTTAAGGATATCAACACCTTCATGGAGGAGCTCTCCAAGCTGCTCACGGAGAGCGACACGAAGGAAGCTGCAAAATAACACGTATATAAATCCGATCTCCCTGATTATTTAATAGTTTGTGATTTTGGAGTTGACTGTATGAAAACCGTAATTTCAGATGCAAACAAGGTAAATGAGAACGCAGCGCAGCATATAAAATCGCTGCTTGCTGAAAAGCCGGATGCGGTGCTTGCCTTTTCCTCAGGGCGCAGTATGACCGGTCTGTTCTCCAAGCTGTCGGATATGAGCGCGAGAGGGGAGCTTGATCTCTCAAAGGCAAGAGTGTTCGCCGTGACGGAATATGTCGGTGTACCCTACGAGCTCAGCTGCCGCAGGCAGATAGAGCAGGAGCTGCTCAATCACGTGGGTGTTCCCGCAGAGAACAGATATTTCCCGCCGGAGGATAATTTCGAGCAGTACGATGCTCAGATTGCCGCGCTGGGCGGCATAGATCTCGCCGTTATCGGCATAGGACATAACGGGCATGTCGGCTACAATGAGCCCAGTACACAGTATGATTCCGAGACCCGCCTGCAGAAGCTCGCCCCGGCCACGCGCCGCCAGCTTGCAGACAGCTTCGGCGGTGAGGAAAAGGTGCCTGAAAAGGCAGTCACCATGGGAATAAAAACACTTGTTGATGCGCGTGATATCATCGTGCTCGCTTTCGGCAAGGATAAAGCGGGCGCAGTCTATCAGATGCTCTATGCGCGCGACGACAGTATAATTCCCGCCGCATTTCTGCAACTCCCGATGAACGTCACAGTCCTTGCGGACAACGACGCTGCATCTATGCTGTAAACACAGCCATAAATTAAAAAAAGGAGAATTTTTATGGGAAAGTATTTCGGAACTGACGGCTTCCGCGGGGAGGCAAATAAAAACCTGACCGTTGAGCATGCATTTAAGATCGGCCGTTATCTCGGCTGGTACTACGGCCGCGGCCGCAAGGCAAAGATTGTCATCGGCAAGGACACCCGCCGGTCAAGCTACATGTTTGAGAATGCACTCTGTGCAGGTCTCACCGCCTCCGGCGCAGATGCCTACCTGCTGCATGTCACAAGCACCCCCAGCGTATCCTATATCGCTCGTGCAGACGATTTTGACTGCGGCATTATGATCTCCGCAAGCCATAACCCCTACTATGACAACGGCATCAAGCTCATCAACGAAAACGGTGAGAAGATGGAGGAGAGCGTTCTCGACGCGATTGAGAATTATATCGACAACGGCGAGACACTGCCTTATGCCGAGCGTGAGAAGATAGGCCGCACCGTTGATTATGCTGCCGGCCGCAACCGCTATATCGGCTATCTTATCTCCCTTGCAACCCGCTCATACAAAGACTACCGCATAGGCCTTGACTGCGCCAACGGCAGCACCTGGCAGATTGCAAAGAGTGTTTTTGATGCTCTCGGCGCTGACACCTATGTCATAAACAATCACCCCGACGGACTCAACATCAACGTTGACTGCGGCTCCACTCACATCGAAGGCCTGCGCGATTACGTCTTGCAGAATCATCTTGACGTTGGCTTTGCCTTTGACGGTGATGCAGACCGCTGCCTTGCTGTTGACGAGAAGGGCAATATCATAAACGGTGACCACATTCTCTACGTCTGTGCAAAGTACATGAAGGAGCACGGCACCTTCGGCAATTCCAAGGTCGTCACCACCATAATGTCCAACATGGGTCTTTACAAGGCGCTTGATGCCCTCGGCATCGGCTATGAGAAGACTGCAGTCGGTGACAAGTATGTCGCTGAAAATATGCGTCAGTACGGCCATCTCATCGGTGGCGAGCAGTCCGGACATATTATCTTCGGCCGCCTTGCCAACACCGGTGACGGCGTACTCACCGCAATCAAGGTCATGGAGGCTATAACCGAGACCAAGCAGCCGCTCTCCGCCCTGGCATCCGGCATGACCATGTACCCGCAGAAGCTGAAGAACGTCGTTGTCACGGACAAGGATGAGACGCTCAACTGCGCCGAGGTCAAGGCAGCCGTTGCAAAGGTCGAGGCTGAACTCGGCGACGAGGGCCGCGTTGTTCTCCGCAAGAGCGG
This sequence comes from bacterium, assembly GCA_963590455.1. Taxonomy (GTDB): domain Bacteria; phylum Bacillota; class Clostridia; order Oscillospirales; family Oscillospiraceae; genus Limivicinus. The sequence continues at coordinate 12,607 of CAVAPH010000048.1, forward strand.
AACCGAACCGCTGCTGCGCGTTATGGTTGAGGCCGGCACGCACGAGCTGTGCGAGCAGAAGGTTGACGAGATAATCGCCGCCATGCAGGACGCAGGCAAGCTTATAAAGGTGAAGTGAGGAACGCCATGACTACTATAAAAGAGCTTTATGATCTCGATAAGACTATCGCCGCAGAGCTTTTTGAGGGCAAGACCTACCCCTGGGAAGTGCTCGACGGAATAAAGGATTTTATCTACAAGCTGGGTGAAACTCTCCCGGCAGATGAGTATGATCACCCCTCTGATGGCGTGTGGATCGCAAAGGATGCGACGGTTTTTGCCTCAGCATATATCGGCTCCCCCTGCATAATAGACCATGAGGCGGAGATCCGTCAGTGCGCATTCATTCGCGGCAGCGCAATCGTCGGCAAGGGCGCAGTTGTCGGCAACTCTACCGAGCTTAAAAACGTTGTCCTTTTCGATAAGGTTCAAGTTCCGCACTATAACTATGTCGGTGACTCCGTGCTCGGCTACAAGGCACACATGGGCGCAGGCTCAATCACAAGCAACGTGAAGTCAGATAAGACCCTTGTCGTAATTAAAGAGCCGGGCAATCCCATCGAGACCGGCCGCAAGAAGGTCGGCGCAATGCTGGGTGACAACGTCGAAGTCGGCTGCAACAGCGTCCTCAACCCCGGCACCGTCATCGGCCGCGAGTCGAACGTATACCCCACCTCCTGCGTCCGCGGCGTAATCCCACCGCGCCACATCTACAAAGACAAAGACAACATAGTTGCAAAGAAATAAACATAATATAGTTGACATAA
>CAVAPH010000049.1:0-13362 GCA_963590455.1 bacterium
CAGTGCCGAAAATACTTGTCTGGAGACGGACTGGGAAGATAGGTCATCGCCAACATTTGAAAGCGCCTCGGCAATAGCCGGGGCGTTTTTGCGTCTTAAATTAGATTTGCTCTGCGCTTTCGCAGCTCTGAGCATAAAAACTCGCCTCTCTTTGCGTCATGCATCGAGAGGCGAGTGTTTTAGTATTTATATGTAGTATCTTATTTCGTGGCCCAGCGGGGGTCGGCGGTGCGGGTTATAGTGCCGAGGGAGTTGTTCAGGGCTTTATAGGCGGCCAATACATCGTCGGGGATATCTACGTGCGCGATGAAGTTCTTGCCGTTCGGGCCGTAGCCGTTTTCATCATCGCAGAGACGCGAAATTTCACCCATGAGAAGATTTACATAGCGCTCAACCGGCCACATGCCGTGTATTCTCTCTGAATAATCAAGCTCACCATTGATATACTCGACGTGGGCGGCGTAGCTTGCGAAGTTTATTATAAAGCAGTCATCCGGGGCATATTTGCGCATTCCGGCGTCCATACGTGCCTGCATGGTGGCGTCCTGCATTAGAATAATGCATTTGAACTTGATATCATGCTCCTGAAGAAGAGCGAGCAGATTGGTTATATTATTGCCGCAGTTTGTCGACTCTGTCTCAATATAATCTACATCGCAATCATATACAGTATGTAAATAGCGGCGGAAAACCTCTGCCTCGGGCAGTCCGGCAGTTTCAATCTGCGGGTATTCCTGATGTACACGCTCTCGAAGTGCCTCGGTTGTATGGCCCTCTCCGCCGACGATGACATAGCGCGCGGCAAGACCGGATTTAATTGCCTCTGCCATGAGATCCCCGCCTGCAAGTATGCTGCCGCCGAAGAGCACCATTACATCCGCAGTGTATGTACCGCACTTTTCAAACAATGCGTTTTCGTTGAGCGATGCAATATCCCGTTTGCCTAAAAAGCTGCCAAGTATATTTATATTATCAGCAATTTCCTGAGTAATAAGCTTCAAGCGCAGCCCCTCCGTTTTAATTATTTTTATTATATTCTCTCTATATCGGTAACAATTACGGTGTTATTATCTACGCGGAATTTAACGTTCATGCCGGCAAAGGACATTGCGTATATTCTCTCGCTGTCATGCTGGTATCTCGGGCGCGGGTCTTCGGATAAAACACCGATGAGAGACGCACGTTTTTCAACAGGTATCTGTTGATTAATTCCCTCGGGTATGCTCACTTTCAGAACTTCCGGAGCATTTGAGGCAAAGCCTGAGCGTGCGTCCGGCTTGGAATCCGCGTATGCTACATAGGGCTTGATATCAAAAATCGGTGTCCCGTCCATGAGATCAGCGCCGCCGACTATCAAGGTCGAGCCCTGCTCGGGAGTGCTCTCGACGCGTATAAGGCGCACGCAGCTTAGCCCCAGTGAATTCGGACGGAAGGGCGAGCGCGTGGCAAATACGCCCATGCGTTCATTCCCTCCGAGACGCGGAGGGCGTACCGTCGGTGACCAGTCAGAGCGCACGGCGGCGGAGAACTGCCAGATGAGCCAGAGATGCGAAAAGCCCTCTATTCCGCGCAGAGCCTCCACGTCACGATATTCAGGCTCAAAGACGATGCGCGCTTCAAGCGCGTCCACAAGCCCCGCCTGACGGGGGATGCCAAATTTTTCTTTGAAATCGCTCTCTATATGTGCGATAGGATGTATGATAATATCACTCATGCTGCCAACTCCTGCAGCGCCGTCATGGCATTGATCGAAATGGCGTTTACAAGCGCGTGAAGCATAATACTGCTCCAAATAGTATTTGTGCGCTCATAGCAGCGGCAGAGCAGCCATGAAATCGGGAGGTACTGGAGAAGATATATCCAGTAATACGGATCTGTGACCGCGTAGCCCCAGACATGATAGAGCGAGAATGCGAACATGCTGAAGATATATGCCGCGATGCGATTGCGTTTTCTCACGTATCCGAAGAGCAGACCGCGGAACATGACCTCCTCGGCGATGGGGGCAAGATATATTGCCATGGCAGAGATCAGCCCCATGTTCTCATAGGCAAGCTCCACTACCGTCTGGTTATTGGGATTTGTGGCGGAGCTTATGTCGCCCATGTAGGAGAGTATAAGCGCAAGCGCATAGTTGAAGAAAAGCATTATAATATAGCCCGAACCGACCTCTATCAGAACCTTAAGAAATCTGTCGCACAGCGGGTCAAAGTCACGCCGGAGAAAATGCCAGGCAAAAACGGTCATGCAAACAGCACCGATCGCATACAGCAGGAAATTCCCCAGAGAGTAGTTGATATATCCGGCAGATGCAATTGCCGAAATCACCGTGGGCAGAATAACGATATGCACGGGCAAATACACGCCAACGGCTATGGCCTCGCGTTTGGTCAGGGCGCTTGTAAATTCGGGAAGGATTTCTACTTTACGATTACGCATCAGCCTCTCGCTTTCTTTTGAAGCTCAAAGAGCATATTCATTGCCTCAATGGGCGTAATGGTATTCAAATCGGCGTCAAGAAGTGCCTTGCGAACCTCGTCCGTGCCGAGATCTCCGAATGAGAGCTGCGAGTCGGAATCGTCACGATGCGCGGGGGCGACAGTCTGCACGCCGCCTGCCTCAAGCTCTTTAAGATAGCCCTTGGCCTTTGATATAACCGCATCCGGCAGACCGGCAAGCTTTGCGACCTCGATGCCGTAGCTGTCGTCAGCCGCGCCGCGAACGATTTTGCGCAGGAACACCAGTGTGCCGCCCTGCTTTTTTGCGGTGATATTATAATTGCGAACGCCGGAAATTTCGCCCTCCAGTGCGGAGAGCTCATGGTAGTGCGTGGCGAACATGGTCTTTGCGCCGAGTCTTCGTTTGTCAGCACAATACTCAAGCACCGCGCGGGCGATTGCCATGCCGTCAAACGTGGATGTGCCGCGGCCAATCTCGTCCAAAATCAGGAGAGAAGCGGGGGTCGCGTGCTTTAATATATTCGCCATCTCGTTCATCTCCACCATGAATGTGGACTGACCGGAGGCGAGGTCATCCGATGCGCCGATACGTGTAAATACGCGGTCGACTATACCTATGGTGGCGCTTTTTGCGGGGACAAATGAGCCCATCTGCGCCATGAGCACTATAAGAGCCGTCTGACGCATATATGTCGACTTACCTGCCATATTCGGACCGGTGACGATAGCGACGCGCTCGTCCGTATCGTTGAGGGTGGTGTTGTTCGGGACAAAGAGCACATCCTTCATGCTCTGCTCGACCACGGGGTGACGCCCGTCCACTATGCGCAGCTCGCGGGATGTGTCAACCTCGGGCATAGTGTAATTGTTGCGAACGGCGGTCTCTGCAAGGGAGCAGAGTACGTCCAGACGGGCGACGGCGTCGGAGGCGGATTGAATCCTGTCAACCTTTTCGGCAACGCTTGTGCGCAGCTGAACAAAATAGTTATACTCAAGCTCGTTTATCCTGTCGCGCGCCGTAAGCAGAGTATTTTCAAGCTCCTTGAGCTCCTGCGTGAAATAGCGCTCGTTTGATACAAGAGTCTGCTTGCGGATATAATCTGCAGGTATCGAAGCGTCACCGGCGGACTTCGGCACGTCTATATAATAGCCGAAGACTTTATTATAGCCGACCTTGAGCTTTTTGATACCGGTGCGCTGGCGTTCGCGCTCCTCAAGCTGAGAGACCATCTCCGCCCCGTGGTCGCGCACATTGCGCAGATTATCCAGCTCCTCGGAGAAGCCGGAGCGCAGTATGCCGCCCTCGCGTACGGAAAACGGGGGATCGTCCGCTACTGCGCGGTCTATCTCCTCGTACATGTCCTCAAGCGCGTCCATGCCGCTGATTGCGCGCAGCTCCTGACTTGTGAATTTATCCGTCAGGGCCTTTAATCTGGGCAGAACCGCGGCGCAGTTTGCAAGCGTGCGCAGATCTCGGCCGCCGGCAGTGCCGTAGACACAGCGCCCGACAAGACGCTGCATGTCGCTGATATCTTTTAATGCGAGGATCAGCTCGCCTCGAATAACGTTGTCCTTGTAAAGCTCCTCCACGGCGGCAAGACGGCGCTTAATCGCCACGGCGGAGAGCAGCGGACGCTCAACCCAGGAGCGCAGAAGACGCCCGCCCATAGGAGTCTTCGTCTTGTCCAGCACCCACAGCAGAGAGCCGCGCTTCTCGCCCGAACGGAGTGACTCCGTCAGCTCAAGGCTGCGGCGCGTCGCCCAGTCGAGCTCCATGTATCTGCCGCCGAAGAACACGTCAAGGCGGTTTATGTGGCTGATATCAAACTTTTGCGTGTCGATAATATAAGAAAGCAGCGCACCTGCGGCACACACGGCGCCGGGCTGTTCGCCGATCTCGCTCTCGTCGATGTCCTTATATCCGAACTGCTGACATACAAGTGCTGCGGCCGGCATATAATCAAAGCGTTTTCCGCCGGTTTCGAGCATTATATTTAATTTTTTCTGGAGAAAGTCTTTTATAGCGCTCTCGTCCTCCGCACCGGCAGAGAGAACCGCCTCACGCGGAGAGAAGCGCCCGAGCTCGTTTACAATATGGCTGACAGCGTCGGACTCGAACGCGGCGCAGCAGAATTCACCTGTAGAAATATCGCAGAAGGCGACACCGCCCGCATTGCCGCAGAGATAGACAGCGCCGAGATAGTTGCTGCGTGCCTCCTCCAGCATAGATGAATCCGTCACGGTGCCGGGGGTGATGATGCGGATAACATCGCGCTCAACAAGACCCTTCGCGAGCGCGGGATCCTCCATCTGCTCACATATGGCGACCTTGTAGCCCTTTGCAATAAGTCTTGCAATATAGCTCTCCGCGCTGTGATAGGGAATGCCGCACATAGGCGTGCGCTCGTCCGGGTTTTCCACATTCCGGTCACGTGTGGTCAGCGCGAGATCAAGCTCCTTTGAGGCGACCTTGGCGTCCTCGTCGAACATCTCATAGAAGTCGCCGAGACGGAAGAACAGCAGACAGTCCTGATGCTGCTCCTTTATTTCGTAATATTGCCTTTTCATCGGCGTAAGCTCCGCCATAATGTTACCTCGCTATTGATATTTATATATATATTTAGATATTAAACTCCCTCAGAGAGGGAGGCTTTAAGAAATAAAAGCGAAACGCGCGTTTGTATATTGGCCGCGAAATTTTGAGGGCCTGTGTTTATTGCTCGCAGATTTCGCCGTAGAGGGCCCAGGTGTTGCTGGAGGTAATTTTCACCTGGGCGTAGCTGCCGACAAGTGATGGGTCACCGTGGAGATGGACGAGGCGGCCGCCGTTCGTGCGGCTGGAGAGATTGTACTCCTCCTTGCCGGTCTCGCCGTCTATCAGAACGCGGACGATCTTGCCCTCGTATTCCTTGTGCTTCTCGCCGGAAATACGGTTGGAGACCTCCATGAGGCGGTCAAAGTGCTTCTGCTTATCCTCACGCGTGTATGGGTCGGGCATATTTGCCGCGGGGGTGCCGGGGCGCTTGGAGTAGATAAACGTGAACATCGCGTCGTAGCGCACAAGCTCGCAGAGGCTTATCGTGTCCTCAAATTCCTCATCCGTCTCGCCGGGGAAGCCGACTATTATATCCGTGGTGAGAACGAGATCCGGCATATAGCTGCGGGCAAGCTCCACCTGGTGTATATATTTTTCCCTGTTGTAGCTGCGGTTCATGGCGCGGAGAATCCTGTCGTTGCCTGCCTGCACCGGAAGATGCAGCTGATGGGCGCAGTGACTGCACTCTGCCATGGTCTTGAAGAGCTTTTCGGTTGCGTCCTTGGGGTGGCTTGTCATGAAGCGTATGAGATAATCGCCGGGGATGGCGTCTATCATACGGATTAGATCCGCAAAATCCGTCTTCTCCGGCAGATCCTTGCCGTAGGAGTTGACGTTCTGACCAAGAAGAGTGATCTCCTTATATCCGGCCTCTATGAGAGAGCGGGCCTCGGCGACAACGTCCTCTGCTCTGCGGGAGCGCTCACGGCCGCGGACATAGGGGACGATGCAGTAGGTGCAGAAGTTGTTGCAGCCGTACATTATCGAAAGCCATGCCTTTACGCCGTCCTTGCGGCTGACGGGGATACCCTCTGCCACGGCGCCGTCGTCCTTCTCTGTGGCGAAGACGCGCTTATGACTGTCCATCACGCGCAGCAGCAGCTCGGGAAAGCGCCAGAGCTCGTGCGGGCCGAAGACGAGATCCACGACGGGGTAGGACATTTTTAATTTCTGCGCCATGCTCTCCTGCTGCACCATGCAGCCGCACACCGCGATAATCTGGCCGGGCTTGGCCTTTTTAGTATGATTAAGCGCACCGACGTTGCCCAGCACGCGCATCTCCGCATGCTCACGCACGGCACAGGTGTTGACGATGATTATGTCAGCGGCGAATTCGTCCTCGGTAAAGCCGCAGCCCATCTCTGCAAGATAGCCGCGCAGCTTCTCGCTGTCCGCCTCATTCTGCTGACAGCCGTATGTGTCGACCATGGCCAGCAGTGTCACGCCCTCTTTGGCGTTCCTCTCGGCGATCTCGCGGCAAATGTCCTCCTGACGCTTGATCTCGCTGATGTCTATTACTTTTCTCTCGTAGCTCATTATATTCCTCCAACAGAAATTGGTGATGATTTAGCTGTAAACTCTCTCGAATCAGCGGCGGCGAAGATAAAAAGATAAAAAGCGTATATGCATCCGGCGCAATTTAATCTGAGAGAGGCGGCATCGCAAAGCGATAACGGAAGGAGTTCTCAACGGGGGAACACTCCCGCCTTTTGCCCATAATAACACTTTATTTTAACATAATAGGTATAGAATTTTCAACAAAATTAATGTATAATATTCCGCTAAGCAAGATGAGCCGTATTATGAAATACGCTTATAGATACACATGAACGGATTTAAGACTTTTCCGCGCGGATCGATGCGGGGGAGCGGGAGTATATATGGCAGTAATAAATGTACTTTCTCCGCATGTTGCGGATCTGATCGCCGCCGGTGAGGTGGTGGAGCGACCGGCGTCGGTTATAAAAGAGCTGGTTGAAAACGCCTTTGATGCGGGAGCGAAGAATGTTACCGTGGAGATACGCGGGGGCGGGTCCACATATATCCGCGTGACCGATGACGGCTGCGGAATGGCACCGGAGGACGCGGGGGTTGCATTTTTGCGCCACGCGACAAGCAAGCTGCACGACGAGCACGGCCTTGAGGCTATAGGCACAATGGGCTTTCGCGGTGAGGCACTTGCGGCAATCTCCGCCGTATCAAAAATAGAGCTGCGCACAAGACTTCGCGGGAGCGATGAGGGCACGCGCGTGACGCTGGAGGCCGGGGATATACAGGAGATGGAGCCGTGCGGCTGCCCCGAGGGGACAACGATGACCGTGCGCGACATCTTTTACAACACGCCCGCAAGACTTAAATTTCTCAAATCCGACAGGAGTGAGTCTTCCGCCTGCGTAAACGCGGCACTGCGCTGCGCGTTGGGCAGACCGGAGGTGTCCGTCAGGTTTATACGTGACGGGAGCGAGGAGTTCTTCTCGCCCGGCGACGGACGCATTGATTCCTGCATATATACGCTTCTGGGACGGGATATAGCGTCGACCCTGCTCGAGGTGAAGAGCAGCGGGGACGGGGCAACGGTCACGGGCTTCACGTCCTCACCGTCCGCCGGGCGCGGGAGCCGCAGTGCACAGTTTTTCTTCTGCAACGGGAGATATATAAAATCCGCACTGCTGCAGTCCGCAGTGGAGCAGGCCTATAAAAATACGCTTCTGACCGGGCGCTATCCCGCATGCGTGCTATATCTCGATTTGAGCTGTGCAAGCGTTGACGTGAATGTGCACCCCGCCAAGACCGAGGTCAAGTTCTCATACGAAAAGCAGATTTTTGATCTTGTATATCATGCGGTGCAGCTGACATTGCAGGGCGAGGACCGCAACGCGGTACCGGAGCTCTCGGCAGGTACCCGGAAAATAGCGGAGGCGGCGGGCGCAATGCCGGCGGCACATACGACGCCGACAGCACCAGCATCAACATCAATATCAGCAGCGTCGAAATCCGGCACACTCGGCGGCGCAGTCAAGCCGAGAGCGGACTTTTACAGGAGCATGAGCGCCGCAGACTACCGCAAGACCGTCGGTGGCGGTGCTGTCCCCATGGAGAGCGGATTGAGGAGCTACGAGACGCATTATCAGACGCGCCTTGACCTCAGCCCGCAGCGCGAGGGCGTGAAGCCGCAGGGCGGCGCACAAAATATTGTGGCTGAAAAGCAGAGCGTGCCAGCTGAGCAGTCAATGCCTTCGAGCAGTGCCGTTTCACGCTCCAACAGTGGTTTTGAGCCGATTTTTACAACACCGGCAGAAGAAAAAAATGTTGAAAAACCTGTTCAAAGTGTTGAAAACTCCTCTGTGCCTGACCACAAGATAGTGGGTGAGGCGTTAAAAACCTATATAATCGTTGAGGCAGGAGAGGAGCTTATTTTGATAGACAAGCACGCCGCGCACGAGAGAATGATATTCGACAGGCTCTGCGCACAGGAGCGGAGCATCATGTGTCAGCAGCTGCTTGCACCGGTCACTCTGCATCTTGACGGTGAGCGGGCGGAGCTTATTGAGAAGAACGCGCAGCTGCTTTCCGAGCTTGGCTTTGAGATAGAGCCCTTCGGCACGGATGATTATATTCTGCGCGGCGCACCTGCGGATATGCAGGCGGCGGATGCTGCATCGGCGGTGGAGGAGATATGCGAGAAAATTCTCCGCGGAAAGGCACCGGACCCCAAATCAGCGCGCGATGAGATACTGCACACGGTTGCGTGCAAGGCGGCGATAAAGGCCGGATGGGACACGGATACGGAGGAGCTTGAGCGCATTGCGCAGGCGGTGCTCTCAGGCAGAGTTAAATACTGTCCGCACGGCCGCCCTGTTTCCGCCGTTGTGACGCGAAAGGATCTCGACAAGATGTTTAAGAGGATCGTGTGATGAACAAGGTCATAGTAATCGCAGGCCCGACAGCTTCCGGAAAGACTGCGCTCGCCATAGAGCTTGCTCAAAGGCTCAACGGAGAGATAGTGTCGGCAGACTCCATGCAGGTCTACCGCGGCATGGATATCGGCACGGCGAAGGCGACGGCGGAGGAGCAGGCGGCGGCCGTACACAGGATGCTCGATGTGGCAGATCCGCATATGAACTATTCTGCGGCACAGTATATCGAGGACGCCGCGCGCTGCTGCGATGATATAATCTCACGCGGGAAGATGCCGATTATCGCGGGGGGAACGGGGCTTTATATCGACTCGCTCATCTCCGGCAGAGATTTTGCCGCCGTTGAGGAGGATGCAAAGCTGCGGGACTGGCTCGGAAAGGAATATGACGAGGTCGGCGGCGAGGCGATGCTCAACCAGCTGAGAGTGTTTGACCCGGAGCGCGCCGAAAAGCTTGCCGCAAACGACAAGCGGCGAATAATCCGCGCAACCGAAATATACATGCTCACAGGAATCACGGCGACGGAGCACGACAGAAGAACGAGAGAGATCCCGCCGCGCTATGACGCAAAACGTATAATTCTGGGCTATAAGGACAGAGAAAAGCTCTACGCGAGGATAGACAGCCGTGTAGATGCGATGGTTAACGCCGGACTTTTCGACGAGGTCGCCGGACTTCTTGCGGGCGGTGTGAGCACCGAGAGCACGGCAATGCAGGCCATAGGATATAAAGAGGCGGTGCTTGCACTTCGCGGTGAGATTGAGAAAAACACTGCCGTGCAGCAGATAAAGCAGAACAGCCGCCGCTATGCCAAGCGCCAGCTCACATGGTTTCGCCGCTGGGAGGACGCTCTGCGCATAGACTGGGACGACACGCCCGATATTTCCCGCGCCGCAGACATCGCGGAGACGTGGCTCGGAGAAAATTAAAAATTATAATATAGGCATCCGGATAATTGAATTTGGAGGTTTGAATAATGGGCAGCATTACAGATGAGCTTGCGATTGTCAGGGCGAATATTGCGCTTGCGGCAGAGCGGGCGGGGAGAGATGCTGACGACATCATCCTCGTTGGCGCGACAAAGATGAACGATGCCGCGCGTGTGCAGGAGGCGATAGGTGCGGGGCTCAGAGTGTGCGGCGAAAACCGCGTGCAGGAGCTTCTGGAGAAAAACGCGCAGAACGCCTATAACGGCGCAGAGCTGCATTTTATCGGTCACCTGCAGAAGAACAAGGTCAAGCAGATTGTGGGCGTGGTGTCACTTATACACAGCGTCGATTCTGCGGAGCTGATGAGCCAGATATCCCGCACAGCGGAAAATCGCGGCCTTGTGCAGGATATATTGCTTGAGGTGAACATCGGCGGAGAGGCGGCAAAATCAGGTTTTGCACCCGAAGAAATTCCCTCTGCACTCGCTGCCGCAGCCGAATTTCACGGCATAAGGGTGCGCGGATTGATGGCAATACCCCCAATTTGCGCCGACGGCGAAGAAAATCGGCCATATTTTGACGCTATGCGACAGCTTTTTATTGACAATGGCGAAAAAAAATACGATAATGTAGTTATGGACTTTTTGTCTATGGGCATGAGCGGCGATTATATGACCGCGATTGACTGCGGTGCCAACATGGTTCGTATAGGCTCCGCTATCTTCGGCGCGCGTCACTATACCTGATGCGGTCGGGGCTATCGGCAGGGCGGATGCCGCCCTGTACAGATTATATGCTATGGAGGCATTGTTCATGGGTATAAAAGACTTCATGGATGAAATAAAAAAGATTACGCAGCCCTACGATGAGGAGAATGATTTCTTCGAGGGCGCGGATCCACGCTATAAGCCGCAGGAGCAGACGCCCGTACAGGCGCAGAGCACACAGACGGTGTCAAAGGAGCAGACGCTTTTTGAAAACAGTTTCAGCGATTCCGCTGGAACGGTGACTCAGCCGCAACAGCAGCAGGTTCGCCAGCAGCCGCAGCAGCAGGCCAGACAGGCCAGACGCAACCCGCTTCAGAAGCAGCCCGCTGCAAGACAGCAGACACAGACGCCGGCACAGGCGCAGCCGGAGGGCAGCCTTTTCGGCAACTTCGGCAAAAAACAGCAGCAGCCTAAGCAGGGGCGCGTTAATTTCGGCGGCCGCGAATCGCAGGTCATACTGTTCTCTCCCAGAACCTTCGACGAGGCGGGGGACATTGTCAACCACATTCGCGCGAACCGTTCTGTAGTAATGACGCTCGAGGGTCTGCCGTCAGATACGGCGCGCCGCCTGCTGGACTTTATTTCCGGCATTGCATATGCACTCGGAGGAAAAATCACTCCCGTCTCTGCAAAGACTTATTTCGTCACCCCGCAGAATGTTGATATTCTCGGCGCACAGGACGCTCCGGCAATGGGCACGGACGACGAGAATTATTATTAATTGCCGGGAAAAATAAATTGCTCAGTTTTATGAAAGGTGGATAAATAATGATTACTGCTCAGGATATTCGTGAAAAGGCCTTTGATAAGTCCCGAATAGGCGGCTATGATATGGCATCTGTGGACGATTTTCTTGAAGAGCTTGCCGATGACGTCGCTGCATACCAGAAGGAGAGCGCCGTCCTCAAGAGCAAAATGAAAGTCCTCGTTGATAAGATTGAGGAATACCGCGCAAATGAAGAGGCACTGAACATGGCTGTCCTCTCCGCGCAGAAGCTCGCCGTGCAGATAGAGAACGATGCCCGCACGCGCGCAGCCGCGATGATAGCAGACGCTGACCGCCAGGTCAACGAGAAGATAGGCGGCATTGCCGCCGAGGAAGAGCGCTACAATAAGCGCCTTGCAGACGCAAAGGCAGCGACTGAAAAATTCTTTGAGGCCGCGCGTGCACTCTGCAATGCTCAGCTGCGCAATATCGACGCCATAAGCGGCGGCGCAGGCGATGTAAAGCAGCCTGCAGCAGCACCCGCACCCGCAGCAGACATTCCCGCATCGGAGAGCACCGATGTTGATACAACCGTACGCTCCATAGAGGAGTCGGTATCTCGAATAAAACCGGAGCCGGAGGTCGATTTCGATCTTTCCGACTCCGTCAAGAAGCCTGCCAAGCTCAAAAAGGACAACGACCGTACCATGACCTTTGGCGTGTAATTCGCAGCGCCCGGAACGTGCCTCTTGTGTTTATATTTATAATATAAAATATAACGGGGGAGTACGCGTTTCGAGACTGTGTGTTCACGTGTCTTGATGCCGCAGTGCGCAGGTCTTGCCCGCACGCGGAGCACGGGGCGGGCGTATTATCGCACGCCCCGTTAACAATGCTTTTTTCTTATTTTATATAAATCCCGATATTATTATCAGGGACATGAAAAATTTATAGCTTATAGGGAGATATTCAAATGTCACAGGATTTCAACGCCACTCTTAATCTGCCGAAAACAGATTTCCCCATGCGCGCCGGACTGCCCAAGCGTGAGCCGGAGATGCTCGCACACTGGCAGGAGCTGGACATCTACAACGAGATGCTCAAGAAAAATGAGGGTAAGCCCCGCTTCAACCTGCATGACGGCCCTCCGTTCTCCAACGGTGACATTCATATGGGCCACGCGCTCAACAAGTGCATAAAGGACTTCATCACACGTTCCTATGCCATGCGCGGCTACTACACCCCCTACATTCCCGGCTGGGATAACCACGGCATGCCCATTGAGAGCGCGATTATAAAAGAGCAGCGCCTCAACCACAAGGCAATGAGCGTGGCGGACTTCCGCTCCGCCTGCCAGGCATATGCAGAGAAGTACATTCATCGCCAGATGGACGGCTTCAAGCGCCTCGGCGTTATCGGCGACTGGGAGCACCCCTACAAGACCATGAACAAGGGCTTTGAGGCTGACGAGACCCGCGTGTTCGGCCGCATGTACAAGAATGGCCATATCTATAAGGGACTCAAGCCTGTCTACTGGTGCGCAAAGGACGAGACCGCACTCGCAGAGGCTGAAATCGAGTATCAGGACGACCCCTGCACCACAGTGTACGTCAAGTTCCCGATGCACGACGATCTGGGCAAGCTCAGCCATATTGACCACAGCAAGCTCTACTTCGTTATCTGGACTACCACCATCTGGACTCTGCCCGGCAACCTCGCCATCGCACTGCATCCGGATGAGGAGTACGCACTTGTCAAGGCTCCCAACGGCGAGATCTACATCATGGCTGTTGCTCTGACCGAGAAGGTCATGGGCATCGGCGGATTTGACAGCTACGAAATCATTGAAACCCACCCGGGCCGCTTCTTCGAGAACATGCTCGCAAAGCACCCGTTCCTGGATAAGACCTCCCGCCTGCTCCTGGCAGACTACGTCACCATGGATTCCGGTACCGGCTGCGTCCACACCGCTCCCGGCTTCGGCGCAG
>CAVAPH010000050.1:0-13191 GCA_963590455.1 bacterium
CATCGCTCCACGCACATGCGTCTTTCTGCCAAAGTCGTCCTTCCCACTGATCGCATGTTGCAATGCTTGTGCTGAGCTCGAAGTTTTCGAAATACACTTCGGGTTTTTCATAAGTCTTTTTCATGATTTCGATAACTCCTTTCTCAGAACCATCTGCCGAAGAAATTGTTCCACAGATTGCTCCACCAGCTGTTGCCGGATTCCTTGACGGTGAGCGTCGCGGTTATGGACTCGCTTTCGACATCATCGGCATTAAATGCTGTGATTGTGTACTCTTGGGTTTCATCGGCCGTTACCTGGTAGGTGAACACACGGTAGGTGACCTTTTCGGCCCACCAGCCGAAGCCGTTGCGTTCCGTGACGGTATTATACTCCGCAACTGCCACGCCGTCAACCATGATTGACTCAACATCTTCGGAAGTTTTCACGGTCAATGTTGCTGTCTGACCCTTGCGGACGCTGTTCCAGCTTGCCTCAAATGTCTCAGGCTCGAAGGTTTCGACCACGGGGGCGGCGAAGAGAGCGCGCACGGACATAACCGCTGTATTAACTTCATCATCGCTGAGGGCTGTAAGCATAGCCGGACTTTCACTGCTGTCAGATGTTGTAGTTGTTGACGGGTCTTCCGTGTAGGTAATCTTGAGGTTGGTCAGGGACAGGATGCCGTCTCCGTTGTTCGAGATTGTTACTTGTTTTCCAGCCTTAGCAGAAGATGTGATGTCATAATACATCTCAGTTGCGGAATTTATTGTTGTATTTGTAGCATCATTTGAGTCGACTTTAACATTCATGTTTGCCGCTGTTCCATTCGGGGCTTTGGCGCCGATCTGGATGCTTGCAATGTTATCACTGGAAGCAACTGCGAATGTTATTGCCTGACCGTTTGTGAGGTAAACCTCGTTGTTCGGGCCGTAGTTTGCGTAGGTTGCAACCTCGGCCTCTGCTGCTCCATCAATGAAGAATACTTTATTTGTAGTAGTATCAACAATCGATGAATCGGTCGTACTCGTTGTCTTCACAAGCTCATCGTGGAGCTTGATGTACTGCGGATAACCCTCGCCGTCCTTCGCATATGTCGCATCATTATTGGCCATTGGGTTGTAGACACGGATTGCATCGAGCCAGAAGCTGTATTCGCTGTCGTTTGTCTTGTCCTGACGAGATGCATACGCAACAGTAATCACTGCAGTGTAAGTGCCGTGGTTCAAACCGGAAACCTTCATGACAGGAATCTGATACAGGGCATTATTTGTACCGGAACTAGAAACATTCCATGTTCCGGCTGCACTATCATACGTGTAACCGTAGTAGTTATTAACAACAAGTCTCTTAACAGGTGTTCCGGTTGCGGTTGAGCCGCTGTATACATCAACATATATTGCGCCGGAATTATTATCGGTCAGGGAGATGATGTCGAAGCCGGTGCCGGTGAAGGTGAAGCTTGCGGTCGGCCATGTGACACCTGTTGTGTCTGCCATCGTGGAATTGACAGTTACCTTGTGGGCCGAACCCATGGAGTACTTCGTGGAATTCGAATATGCACTGTCAGTGCCATAAACATTGGTCTTACTGCCAAGTGCTTCGAGAGCCTGGGTGGTGCTTGTCTGTTCTACGCCATCACTAACTGATTCCCACTTTGCGTTGTCTGAACCGTCCGTGAACGTTGCGAAGCTGTCTTCATAGTAAACAGATGTCGCCGGGATGATGTTGACAATATATGAAACACTGTCGGAATTACTGTTCTTAACTCCCGTAACCTTTACGCTTATAGTCTCCATTTGACTTAACGGAGTTGTCAACGAATAAGTTATTGTTTTCGTATTTGCATCATATTCTGCTTTGCCGTATCTTACACCGTCAAAGGTCACGCCGGTGATGGTAGCACCATCAAGCTGTTCATTCAGCTTTGAAAGCGGTATCTGTACAGGTATGCCGAAGTCCACAACAAAAGTGTTTGAATTTGTGAATGTATAATACAAATATACATCCTTACCGTCATCGCTGCGTTTAACCTCTACACATGTATAATCAACATAACGATACATTGCTTTTATCTCGGTTACATTCTTCAGGTCAGCCAAAACAGTCTGTTCCCTGCCGAGATTATTAACTACAATGTTATTTTCAAGTTCAGTGCTGTTTGTTTCCTTCTGCTTGAAGTCCTCATCAAATACAGTGTTGCCGCTTACGGCAATATCATACCAATAGAACTCAGCGTCGCCAGTTGTTTTCCTCTCCAAATAGTGTACTGTAAGGTTTGTATCTGCTGCTTTTGCACGTACATAATATGTGACAAGATATCCATGCTGTTTGGCAACATATACAGCAGGGACAACCGGATCGCCGCCAATGTGGAATCCTGTGTACTGTTTATCGGCAGACTGATAGTCACTGCTTAAATCAGCCTCGCTGAGAACCCAAACCACTTTTTCGTTATCACTGTCATAAGTCACCGATGTACTGGAGCTCAAATTTTTCGCGTTTACTGAAAGCTCATCGGACTCAGTAACTGTAATCATATAGACTTCATAGTTTGAAGTGTCCTCAGCAAATATTTCCTTGACAATACGAGTTTTGCCATCAGTACTGTAAGCATAGTCTCCAGCGCCTACGCCATTATAGACTACCGTTTTCGCGTTGGCAAATAAACTCGGGGTCAAATCACCGCTGGACGGATATTTTACCGCGAAGTCAAGAAGCGCATATGTGTCGTTTAACGAAGAAATATTCGTATTTCCACTTGAAGTTGTGATATCCTCACCCCAGTCGACCGCATAAGTGGTTATCTCATCGGTAACCTCGGTTTTCTGGCAATAAAATGCCGTGATAAGTGCTGTGCTGCTTGGCGTGAAGTTAGTCCATGTACCATTGCTGTAGTAAGCCCAACTGCCGTCCCAGTAACGTAGTTTCTCAATTTCTATGCCATTGTTGGATGTGTTCGTCCATCCGGCTTGAGTCTGTATTTCGCTACTCGTCTGGTACATTGCCTTCCAGAACTTGACCTCAGCACCTTGGCTATTGGTGCCGGTCTGAGGAATCAGCGTCGATACATCTGCACCGTTTTCGCTATAAACACTGTCTGCTTCAATGCTTTCAGATGTCTTGCTGTCTGCAGTTACCGGAATGTTTGTGATGAAATAGTTAACTGTGACCGGGGTAATGCTTTTCCAATCCACATCAGATACATTTACGGTGAGTGTATACGTTGCAATTTCCACTCCGGCAGAGTTCTTTGCCGTTGCCGTGATCACTGCTGCACCTATATTGTTGCCTGTCACGGTTGAACCGTTGAGGGACACATATTCGCTGCCGCTGGAGACTTCGTAAGTCACGGTTGTGTCGTCTGCCACTGCAGGACTTAGGGATGCAGTGAGCTCTATACTTGCGTCAGTTGTCAGGTTAATCGTCTGAGTATAGTTCGCTTTTACAACGTGAATATTATATATTGTAGCTGTTCCGCTGCCATCGGTCACTGTATAGGAAACATCGCCGGGCGCAACACCGGTAAAGCTTATCTGGGTACTGCCGACAACTTCATTAACGGAATAGGGCAACGCATATGAATTATTTTTACTGGTTTCACTTTTTGCGGCCCATCCATTACTACTATAGCGGATGAAATAATTCTTACTCCCTGATGTAACATAAAACTTAGTGCCGTCATACTGCCATTTCGCATAAGTTTTTGTTTCGTTAGCTACAACCAACGATAACCCGTTATTAGCACCCGAGCCACTATTAAAATTACTGCCATTTCGAGCTACATAATATGTAGAGCCGCCAATTACACAACTGATAGTATAGTTAGTATAGTTGTTATTTGACTCCTTTGTAACGGTGAACACTGTAGCTTTATTAGAATCATTAGTATAGCTCAGGCTTGTCTCTGACATTGTCATATAGCGTGAGCCGTCGTAAATTACACCAGTTACGGATTCGCCGTCATTCAATTTTGACAAGGTTGAAGAGCTAATCACAGTTCCTGTGGTTTTTGACGAAGCAGTCGTCGTACTGGACTTGCTTGCGACGGTCTCATCACCGTTCGATACGCTTGCTGCCCCGTTATGCGTGTAAACATCTGATGTCTGTCCGACTGTGAGGTTGACGGTCACCTGTGACGATGCTTCGGTCGAATCAGCCGGGTCATCAGTCGGGTTAACTGACTCGGATGAGGTTGGGAAAACGCTTGCATTCTTGGTTGCAAACGCTTTCAGGAGTTTTATACCGTCATCAATAGCCGTCTCCGCCTTCGATGCATTGGGATTATCGCACCAGATGCACAGCATGGTACCTGCCGTATTAGCCGTTTGCGTGGTGCTGTTTCCTTTTATAACATGATATTGATTATAAGCGATAGACTCTACATTTTTTAAAGCATAGGTGAGATTATTATCCTGAGAGCTACTGCCGCTGCTTGTTACTCCCAGAACATAATACCACTCCGAGTTAGTATTTATCAGCTTATGACCTTTGGCAGCAATCGTGCTGGCGTCAACATAAGGGGAATTACTCCACTGGTTATTCCAATAGCACACTTCAATTGCGCTATTAAAGGTTGAACTGCTGTTATTGTAGTACATAAAATCGTTAAATGCACGAGGTGTCATACCTGCATTAACGATAATTTCAGCGCAAGCATTTATATAGGATACGCAGTTTTCATATCCATTGTTATAGCCATAGAACGGATTAACTATATCGTTGCCAACCTCATCGGCGCCAAAGTTAAAATGCTTTACAGAAGTTTTATTTTTGAAGTAATCTACATACTTTTGCAGAAGCGCAAGGCCAAAAGCTCTGGCTTCATCATTTGTCAAATCAAGGGTCGAAGATGACCGTTTTTTATTGTTGTCCATATCATTACCTTGAATGCGATAGTTTTCAAAAGAATTGAGCACTGCATTCATATGCCCAGGCATATTAAGAAGAGGAATTATTTCAACATTCTTCTTTTCAGCGTAGGTTATGATAGTATCCATGTCATTTTGTGAAAGGGTCGACTCATCTCCGCTGTTATTTTGAGTACTATTGCCTGTTTTTATGCATTTCTCCATGGTGTCGCTATCATAAGTTACCGTTTTACCGTCTACGGTAAAGGATAGAGACATATCATTCAGCAAGAAGCGCAATCCCGCATTTCCGAATGCCAGCGTCAACTGGTTATATCCTGCGGCGCTCATGCCGTCAATCAGTTTTTCTATTTCACTCACGCTGAAATATTTTCTGCCGCAGTCTAATAGTACGGCTCGATTTTCCAACACACTGGAATCCGATGAATTAGCCGCGCCCATCAGGGGCATCAGGCTGAGCACCATGACCAGTGCAAGAATCAGGGAAAGCACCTTCGTCAGCTTTGATTTGCTCTGTGCCTTGTTCATCTTCTTGTCATCCTTTCCTTTGCTTATTATTTGCTGTTTTATATGCACAATACCGTAAATTTCTGCCAACGGCAGAGTGCATACGAAATGTACACAATAATTTGGAATTATATTATCACAAAGCGCGCCGCAATTCAATAGCGTTGGCATATATTTCTTGCTGTTTTTTTCATAATATTTGGAATGTTATGTAACCCGTAATGGGTGAAAAAGCACAATTGAGCCTTGCATGGGCCTGCAGTTGCGGTTATAATGGCTGCAGTGGATTATTATGGCGCAGGAGGGCGAAATGGGCGCGCACGAGAAAAGCAATGACAACAAGAGCAAAAGTAAGGGTACGCGGGCGCTGATTATAGTCGTGTGCGTGCTGGTGGGGCTTGCGCTGCTGCTGGGCGGCACGGTGCTGGTGCTGTCGGTGCTCGGGCGGCAGGCGCTGACCGACGACGGGACGGATATGAAGCTGCCCGATGCCGAGGCCGGCGTGGTCAGGCATGACGGCAAGAGCTATAAATACAACGAGGACATGGTGTGCATCCTGCTGATGGGCGTGGACGGCTCGCGTCCCGAGCAGGACGGCAAGTTCGGATATGCAAACCAGAGCGACGTGAATATGCTCGCCGCGCTGGACATGAAGAACAATAAAATCACGCTCATCTCCATCTCGCGCGACAGCATGTGCGAAATGGATGTGCTGGACGAAAACGGCGAGAGGACGGGCACGACTACGGCCCAGCTTGCGCTGGCACATTCGTTCGGCGACGGCGGCGCGGTCAGCTGTGAGCTGACGGAGGATGCGGTGTCGCGGCTGTTCTACGATCTGCCGATAAGCGCGTACGCTTCGATTTATATGGACGGCGTGCTGCAGCTGATAAACGATCTGGGCGGCGTGACGGTCACGGTTGACGAGCCGGTGCTCGGATACGCGCAGGGTCAGCAGGTTACGCTGTACGGCAAGAGCGCGGAGAGCTTCCTGAGATACCGCGAATCGACGGTTGACGGCAACAACGGACGCATGCAGCGTCAGCGACAGGTCATGCTTGCGCTGATGTATGCCGCGCTGGACAGGGTGCGGCAGGATCCTGCGTCGATTGTTACTATATATAATAGTATAAGTGACTCGGTCACGACCGATATCGGCATCACGGAGATGACGTATCTTGCAACGAAGGCAGGGAAAATGTCCTTCGACGGCGAAATTCGCAACGTTGCCGGCGAGTCGGTGCTGGGCGAGTATAATCACGCGGAATACAATGTCGACAAGGACGCACTGTATGATCTGATACTCGATGTGTTCTATGAGCCGGTCGAGAGCTGAAAAATTTCCTTTATTTTATAATTTTTCTCTTGCATTTTTCGGAGATATATTATAGTATAGTGTAAACTTAAGTTTGTAGTTAACGGAGGAAGAACAAATGAAGAAATTTATATCCATCCTTCTTATTCTCGTTTTGGTGTTCTCAATGTCATGCGTCGTGCTGGCTGAAGACGTTGTCAGCCCCGAGGCAAGCAACACCCCAACCGATGATACGCCGAGCTCCCCTCAGACGGGCGAGAGCATTAATGTCGTCTGGGTAATCGCTCTGGCAACAGTTTCTATGGCCGTGCTTGCGTTCTGCGGCAGAAAGCTTATCAGCGAGAAGTAAGTGATTGCAGATTATGGCTCCATGCGCCGTGTGCGTGTGGAGCTTTTTTATTAGGTACGGTGGTTTGATATGAAAGATAAAAAAGGACTGAGGATCGTTCTGATCGTCATCGCGCTGATTGCGCTGTGCGCCTGCGCCTGGTGCGCATGGTATCTGATCCAGTACTACGACGGCAAGGCCTTCGGCGAGACGCTGGATAAATACATCGACAAGGTTGAAATTGAGCAGGGCGTCAAAACCGTGGATATCCCCGTTGATTTCGAGGCGCTGCAGGAGATGAATCCGGATATCTACGCTTGGGTTGATATACCCGACACCGATATAAGCTATCCGATTTTGCAGCGCGAGGGCGATAATTCGTACTATCTGCGCCGCAACGAGAGCGGCTCGTACTACAGCGGCGGCTGCATATTCACCGAGGACTATAACAAGCGCGATTTCAGTGACAGGATGACCGTCGTATACGGGCACAATCTGAGCTCCGGCAAGGCATTTGCGTATCTTAACGATTTCGTCGACAGCGAGGTTTTCAACTCGCATCGCTGCATTTATATTTATCTGCCGGACAGGCTACTCGTTTACGAGGTATTCGCCGCGTATCCGTACAGCAGCGAGCATCTGCTGCTCAACCATGACTTCAACAACCGCGAGGAGTTCGATGAGTTCTTTGACGAGGCTTTTGCATCGCTGAGCCCGAAGGCGAATTTCGTTGAAGACGGTAAACCCGATTTTGACACCGATAAGGTGCTGACGCTGTCGACCTGCTTCAGGGAAAACAGACATCAGCGTTTCCTCGTTCAGGCGAAACTCGTCGAGGAGATTCCTGCCGCGACATGACAATTGCACAGGACCGACACTCATTGCTGGTGTCGGTCCTTTTTTTGACTCCGGAAAACTATACATACTAGATGTTGTGTACTGATATTTTGCGACCACAATTGTGCAAAAATTTTATGTATTAATGTAGTTATGTCTACTTGACAATTATTTTAATTGCCTGTACAATACCATTGTATCTAAATCGTTACCGTTTTGTAATTTACATTATGTGGCTGTTCTATGGCAGCCGCACATTATACTACTCTTAATTTCGACAGGAGTATCACCTGATATGCGTAATGTTTTCAGAATCTTCAAACATGATCTGAGGGCGCTGTACCGAAACTTTTTCGCCTTCCTCATTATATTGGCAATTCTCGTATTGCCTGCCCTGTATGCATGGTTTAATATCTATGCTTTCTGGGATCCGTACGGGAAGACGGACGATGTTTCGATAGCCGTTGTTTCAAACGATAAGGACTATGTCGATTCCGAAGGCAACATCATCAACATGGGCGAGGCTCTTATCGAAGAGATCAAGGACGATGAAAACTTCGGTTTTGAGATTCTCGACGATGCCGACCAGGCAGTAGAGGATCTGTACGCCGGAAAGTATTACGCCGCGATAATTATCGAGCCGGACTTTACATATAATATGTATAACTTCCTGACGACCGATATGTACAGCCCGACGATCAAGTTCTATCAGAATGAGAAGACCAACGCCATCGCCGTAAAGGTAGTCGAAGCCGCAGGCGACAAGGTTAAGCAGATAGTCAACGAAAAGTATATATCCACAGTCGTTGCAACACTGTTTGACAAGCTCAATGCTTTCTCCTCCGATGTTCAGGGCAATTCGTCGACCGAGATGCTTAAGAACACGCTCCAGAAAATCGGCAACAATCTTCAGAGCTACAGCGCAACCATCGATCAGTTCATCTCTGCAAACAATGCGCTTATTGATACCCTTCAGCGGACAAACAACACGCTCAATTATTCAATTTACCTCATCGGAAACGAGAGACTGAATATTTCAAAGCAGGTCGTTTATATTGACGATACCAAAGACGACCTGGCGCTTATCAATGAAGAAGTTAACAACATGCTCACAGAGCTTCAAGATTCTGTCAACGAGGCAATCTACAAGCTTGACAGGCTCTATAACGGCGGAACAGATGACGCCGAAGCCGCAAGCAAGGCTCTGGCAGAGCTTGAGGCTCAGTATCAGGAGCTTATAGACTATCTGACGCACTCCGGTCTTTCAAACTCCGAGGTTGAGGATGCGCTGACCGCACTCAATAAGCTTACGGATAAGATTACCGAACTGCGCGAAAAGCTCGGCCTTAACGGTGAGACAGTAGATGCACAGCAGACGCGTGTGCTCGCAGCTCACAACAAAAGTGCCATTGAAGAAATTCAGACCGACTATGAAACCGTTGCCGTGCCTGCAGTTTATGAGGCAGTGACAGGCTATGACTATGATGATCTGACCGATGCTTCACAGACCCAGCAGTCCATGGAATCACTTGTCGGATTCATGCAGGAGGACACCGACAGCCGCATAGAGAGCATTCAGTCCAATCTCACACTTGCACAGACAACCTCGAGCTCCGAGACTCGCAAAGAAGCCCTCAAAGCAGCGCAGAGCGATGCCGAGATAGTCGAGCAGGAAATTTCCGCGCTCAACACGACCGCCGAGGCCATAGGAACCGCAAGTGGAAGCGACACCTCGGATATATCAAGCTCGATAGACAGTGCCGAGAGCGATTCAAAGAGTGCAAGCGACATTCTTGACGATATTCTCAATGGCAATCGCGATATTGACCTTGTAAGTGATCTTCAGCTCGTAAGCGATATGCTCGGAACAGTCCGCGTTACACTTACCGAAACAGTGTATCCTATGCTGGACACAATGCTGAACAATCTTCAGGACAGCCTCGGTGAGGTATCCTCCGTTCTGCTCGATCTCAACGGAATTCTCGGCAAGACAACTCCTATTGTTGAAGAGCTCGGCAGCACATTCGGCGCAGTAAACAATGCGCTGATTCAGGTTCAGGATCTGCTTACATCCTACATTGAGAGAGTGGATGAGTTCATCGACCTTCTCGACGGCAACCCCGACAACAGCGTGCTTCAGAATGTTTTCGATTTTCTCAATGTTGATCCCGAGAGCATCGGTTCGTTCCTCTCAAGTCCTGTTTCGATGGTGTCAAAGTCCGTGTATCCGGTGGAATCATACGGTGCGGCAATGACTCCGTTCTACACGATGCTTGCAATCTGGGTCGGTTGCGTAATTCTCAATGCAATACTTAAATGCGAAGCGCCGATTCCCGTTCCGGAGGCAACCGAAAAGCAGCGTTTCTTCGGCAGATATCTGATTTTCTTTCTGCTCAGTCAGATACAAACTCTTATAACTATGCTCGGAAACCTCATTATCTTAGGCGTTGACTGCGCCCATCCGGGACTGCTTCTGCTGTCGGGATTTGTGACTTCCCTTGCATGTTCAATGCTCGCATATGCATTTGCGGTTGCATTCGGAAATATCGGCAGAGCGCTTATTGTTGTAATTCTTATCATTCAAATTGCCGGTTCCGGCGGTTCTTACCCGATTGAGCTTCTGCCGGACTTCTTCCAGCAGGTTTACCTGTTCTTCCCCTTCCCCTATGCAATCAATGCAATGCGCGAGGCAATCGCGGGTCTGTATCAGAACCAGTATTTAATCTATCTGCTGCAGCTGATGCTGTTCTTCATTGTCGGTCTGCTGATAGGTATTTTCGCAAAGCGCCCGCTCAGCGGAGTTAACAAGTACATGAACGAGCAGCTTGATAAGACCGAAATGATGTAATAACTACAGGAGCAAACACTATGGGTACTCAGTACGAAAAAATGTATAACGATCTTATGGCGTGTCTGAATGATATGCATGAGCACAATGTTCATCGAATGCGCATGGCTCTTCGAAGTCTGCTTATTGTGCCCACTATCTTCCTTGTGATGCTGTTTTTCACGAACAGTTCTAAAACGATATTTCTCGTTTTGTGGATAGTATCAATGTTCGTAATCGCCGTAATCCTCATTGTTATTGAGTATCAGGACTATACACTAAGGAAAATGATAATGAATGTTGAAAAAGGCGAATCTAAACCCGAGATAGCCGAAAATGCCGAAAGCGTATCTGCTTCTCCAGCCGGCGAAGAAGAATAAACCAACACTCTGCGAAAGATGAGTAATGCGATGAATAAGATTAAAGACAAAACTTCAAATGTTGTCTCCGTCATTCGTTCGGACATAAGACGTCTGAGCAAGAGCGTGGTTGCAGTCGTCTGCGTCTTCGGTCTGGCTTTGATTCCCTGCCTGTACGCATGGTTCAACATCATATCGAACTGGGATCCGTATACCTCCGATTCCACACAGAATCTTAAGATTGCCGTTGCAAGTGAGGATGAAGGCACGACATTCCTCGGGCTCGACCTCAATGTCGGCGATATCATTATTGAAAAGCTCAAGAGCAATGATCAGATTGACTGGCAGTTTGTCGACTCCGAGCAGGCTGTTCTTGATGGCCTGTACAGCGGTGATTATTATGCCGGTCTCGTTGTTCCTGAAGATTTCAGTTCCTCCATGCTCGGCTTCACTGACGGTGAGTTTGAATCTCCTGAGATAATCTATTATGACAATCAGAAGATGAACGCCGTTGCTTCACGCGTAACCGACCGTGCTCAGAGTATTGTAAAGGACGAGGTCAACAGCATTTTCCTTGCAACTATCGTCGATGAGCTTTCGAATTTCACATCCGTATTTTCCGGCATAAGCAGTGACTCTTCCCTATCTCTGGACAATCTTGACGACCAGCTCGAAGATATAAAAACCGACCTGCGCACATATATCTCCATCATGGACTCCATGTCGTCGGTCACGCAGTCGGCACTGAATGTAACAACTATGACAAGCAGTCTTCTTCCCGATATCGTTGAAATGCTCAACAACAGCCGCTCAAGCATTTCCAATATGCAGGATCGTCTTGCTACCAGCAAGGAGGATGTCATCTATTCTGCAGATGCTATAAGAAACAGTTCTGAGCAGCTTCGCAACACGATAGAGCGACTCGACGAATCCACAGGCGGCGACCCTGCCGAGGCAGGCAGCTCTTATGTTGACTGGGATGCACTCTACGGCGAAGGCGGCATCACCGAGTACGAAGGTGAAATACTCGATGATTTGTATTATGATGTAAACCAGCAGCTGCATGAAAGCGTCATCCGCTTTGATGATATACTCCAGCAGACCAACATAGACAGCAACCTCATTAATTCAATGACAACGCTGCAGTCATCACTGGATAATCTCGACGCACTTATTGCGCAGATTCAGAGCGATGTTGACAGCCAGGCATTTACCCTCCAGCAGTTTACATCTGCGCTCAGCTCCTGCACGCAGAGCATCAACGGCACGCGTGATGTTATGAACACGATGCTTGAGCTGGTGACAAACGTTCAGTCCAATGTCAATGAGCTGCGCTCCTCCGAGAGTGTGTCGAATATTCTCGACCTTATGAACAATGACGTTTCAAAGCTCGTTGATTACCTCTCATCCCCTGCCAATCTCGAAGTGGTCAGAGTCTACGCGCTTGATAACTTCGGCTCCGGTATGGCTCCGTTCTACACGGTTCTGGCGATATGGGCAAGCGCACTGCTGAGCGTCAGCCTCATGCATCCGCACATTAAGCGTCGTGAAGAGTTCCCCACGCTGACTACAACCGAGGCTTATCTCGGAAGGTATTTCACTTTCTTCGCCATTGGACAAATTACGGCTCTTATAACTACTCTCGGCAACCTCTACTATATAGGCATTCAGTGTTATAACCCGTTCCTCTTCTGGCTTGCGGCGGCACTGACCAGTCTCGTTGCAACGCTGATAAACTACAGCTTTGTGTTTGCACTTGGCAGCACAGGCGAGGCACTTTCTATCATCGTACTGGTAATACAGGTTGCAGGTTCAGGCGGCACATACCCTGTCGAGATGCTGCCGAAGTTCTTCCAGGTGTTGTACAATGTGATGCCGTTTAAGTACTCCATGAATGCAATGCGTGAAACAATCGCCGGCAGCTACAATGGCACATATGTGAAGTGTATCCTTGTTTTGCTCCTGATGGCCGTTATAGCCGTTCCTCTCGGTATATTCCTTCACATCGTATGCAAGCCCTATCTCAGGCGTTCAAACGAAAGCAAGGCAAAGACCGAAGGTCTTATGCACAACGGATGATATGTAAGCCTTAATTCAGCGAAAACTGTTATATTGGCTCTGTGTCAATAGTTGGGGTAGAGCAAAAATAAAGAAAATCGAAGTAATGA
>CAVAPH010000051.1:0-13135 GCA_963590455.1 bacterium
CCGAGGCTAAGGTTACGGTTGAGATAGTCGGACTTGAGACGAGAACCTTCAAAGTTAAGAATATCTCCTATATAAATTGCACTGATGGTTATACGGCGGATGTAATTTCAGAAAGTCTGGATGTTGTCATCCGCGGTACGACGGAGCAGCTGAATCAGCTTAAAGCTGAAAACATTCGCGCTGTTGCAGACCTTACGGATTATAACGAGTCTACTGGTCAGTTCATGCCGAATGTTAAGATCATAGTGGACGGCTTTACCGATGTCGGTGCAGTAGGGGACTACACAATTTCTATTGAAATAAGAAAGGCGTAGATATGACAAACGAAGGAATTGTCACAAAATTGCTGCCTAACGGTATGGCAGAAGTTGCAGTGACACGTGCAACGGCATGCGGCGGAAGCTGCAGCAGCTGTGAGGGCTGCATGTATCAAACAGAAATGACTGCAGCAGCGAAAAATCTTGTCAATGCGATGCCGGGTCAGCGCGTCGTGATTGAGAGCAGGACCTCCGTAATATTTAACGCGGCACTGCTCGTCTACATCATGCCGCTTGTGCTCTTTATTGCAGGTTATGCCATAGCGTATTTGCTGGGCGGCAGCGAAAACACCTGCATCGGCGTCAGCTTTGGTATGCTCATAGTCAGTGCAGCTATACTTGTCATAAGCCAGAAACACAAGAAAAATAAGTCAGTAGATTTCAATATAATAGAGATATGTGAGGGTGGTCAGGATGATTAAAAGCATGACCGGCTACGGCAGCGCAAAAGGACAGGCCGAAGGGCTTGAAATATGCGTTGAGCTTAAAAGCGTTAATAACCGTTACCTGGATACGTCTGTCAGACTTCCGAGGAGCTTCCTTTTTGCAGAGGATGCATTGAAGTCAGCTGTGCAGTCGCATATAAGCCGCGGAAAGGTTGACGTGTTTGTTTCAATAGATACCTCAGCCGTCAGCGATATGACTGTTAAAGTCAACGAGCCGCTGCTGAAAGGTTACATAGAAGCTTTTGAGCATATTTCCGAGGAGTACGGTCTTCAGAATGATATGACGGTTCTGAACGTGTGCCGTTTCCCTGATGTGCTTTCCGTTGAGAAAAAAGATCTCGACGCAGAAGCAATTTCGGAGGCGCTGTGCAATGTCGCAGAGCAGGCCTTGTGCGATTTCGATGCGATGAGGCTTCGTGAGGGCGAAAAGCTGCGCGATGACGTTCTCAACAGACTTGCAACTATTGAATCTCTTGTGTCCGCGGTAGAGACTGCCGCGCCTAAGACAGTTGAGGATTACCGTGCGAGACTCGAGCAGAAAATGGCAGAGGTTCTTGGTACGGCCGGTATAGATGAGAACAGAATTCTTGCAGAGGCTGCGATCTTTGCCGATCATATAGCAGTCGATGAGGAGACCGTCCGCCTTCGCAGTCATATCTCTCAGCTCAAGACCATGATAAACGGCAACTCACCTACAGGCAGAAAAATAGATTTTCTTATTCAGGAGTTTAACCGCGAGGCCAATACAATAGGCTCAAAGTGCCAGAATTCCGATATTGCTCATGTGGTTGTTGATCTTAAGTCTGAGATAGAAAAGATCCGCGAGCAGATACAGAATATCGAGTGAGGTATCCTGAATGAAGCTTGTCGGCATAGGGTTCGGAAACCTCGTTTCTGCGGAACGTATTATTTCTATTGTCAGTCCTGAGTCCGCGCCGATTAAGCGCATGGTGCAGGAAGTGCGTGAGAAAGGGCTGCTTATAGACGCCTCTTTTGGCCGGAGCACGAAATCGGTTATCATTATGGACAGCGGGAATGTTGTGCTGTCTGCTGTGGCGCCCGATGTGCTTGCTTCCAGAATACAAGCAGAGTATTCAAATGATATTGAGGAGGATAAAGGAAATGAATGAGAGAGGAAAGCTTATAGTCATTTCAGGACCGTCCGGTGCGGGGAAGAGCACTGTAGTGTTTAAGGCGATAGAAGGGCGCAGCAATGTGTGCTTCTCAACGTCCGTGACAACGCGCAAGCCCAGACCGAATGAAGTGGACGGCAAGGAGTATTTCTTCGTTGATCTTGATCGTTTCAAAGAGATGGTCGAGAATGATGAGCTGCTTGAGCATGCTGAATATGTTGCAAACAGCTATGGTACTCCGCGCGCATACGTTGAGCAGAAGCTCAATGAAGGCCTTGACGTCATTCTTGATATCGAGGTTCAGGGCGCACGACAGGTAAACGAGAAGATGCCCGATGCTGTGAAAATCTTTATCATTCCGCCGTCTATGGCAGAGCTGAGAAAGAGACTTGAAAACCGCGGCACCGACACGGCGCGCGCAATCGAAGCTCGTCTTATGCGTGCTCGCCAGGAATATGCTGAAGCTGACTTCTATGACTATATCATAGTCAATGATAATGCTGAGAAAGCCGCGGAAGAACTCTCTGCAATAATGACGGCGGAGCGCTGCCGCGCAGCAGGACGTCAAAATCTGCTCACTGACCCGGTATAATTTATTTTATATATATTATTATTTATTACCTGCATTTGCAGAAGAATGGAGAACGATTATTATGATGCTTTATCCCCCCGTTGCTGAACTTGTTGAGAAAATAGGAAGCCGTTATCAGCTTGTAAATCTCGTCGCGAGACGTGCGCGTCAGATTTCCGCAGAAGCGGAAGAGAAGCAGATCCCACTGGAGAAGAAACCTGTTTCTGCAGCCATAGATGAGGTCTACACCGGTAAGCTCACAATAAAGCACGAGTAAGCGGGGCCTCAACCCCGCTTATTTATATATGCAGAGTTGAGAGACTTGCAGAAAAGCTGACGGCTTAAGATTTATATTACGGTAAATATTAGGAAGGGGCGTGAGACCGCGTGACAGGTAAAATTGCAAAAATCGCGGTTTCTGCCGCAACCTACTGGATAGATAGGGCATATGATTATCTGATTCCCGAAGACCTCGAGGATTCCATGAAGGTCGGTGTGAGGGTTTATGTCCCGTTTTCCAAGGGAAACAGACATTGTGAGGGAATAGTTCTCTCTCTCACTGATCACAGCGAGTATGATAAACTCAAGCCCATACTTGCCGTTATAGACAGCACTCCTGTTTTGAGCGAAGAAATGGTTAAGCTTGCGCTTTTCATGCGTGAACGATTTTTTTGCACGGTTTATGATGCCGTAAAGTCAATGCTGCCCGCGGGACTCTGGCTGAAGGATGACGGGAAAACCCGTGTACGCGACAAGACTATAGAAATGGCACGCCTTTCAATCTCTGACAGGGATGTCGCTTCTGTGCAGAAAATATGCAGATCGAAGCAGCAGGTTGCAGTTATGGATATGCTCTGCTCGTTTGAAGCCCTGCCGAGTGCTGACCTTCTTCGGCATACAGGCGCTTCACGCACAGTGCTGAAAAATCTCTGCAAAAAAGGTTGGGTTGAGCTGTATTACCGGGAGACCTTTCGCCGCCCTGATGTACATGTCGGAGAGATCGAGCCGCTGCCGGTATTAAATGCCGCTCAACAGCGTGCGTTTGACGGTCTTGATGGGCTTGCCGCCTCAGGGCAGGCCTGCGCGGCATTGCTCCATGGTGTTACCGGCAGCGGCAAGACGAGCGTTTATATTCATCTAATCAGCCAATGCCTTGCCCGCGGCAATTCAGCGCTCCTGCTTGTTCCGGAAATTTCACTCACGCCGCAGATGATAAGGACGTTCTCCGCGCATTTCGGCGACGAGATTGCAGTGCTGCACAGCAGCCTTTCTCCGGGAGAGCGCTACGATGAGTGGAAACGTATTAAGCAGGGCTGTGCGCATGTTGCTATCGGCACTCGAAGCGCAATATTTGCTCCTGTAGATAAACTTGGATTGATCATTATCGATGAAGAGCAGGAGGAGACATATAAATCCGAGAATACACCGCGCTATAATGCGCGCGATATAGCAAGATATCGATGCGCCAAGGCCGGCTGCCTCATGCTGCTCGGCTCTGCAACACCTGATGTGGTCAGCAGATATAATGCGCAGATCGGAAAATATAATTATTTCCGCCTTGAAAGCAGATATAACGATATGAAGCTGCCCGAGGTTCAGATCGTTGACATGAAGCGTGAGCTTCGTCAGGGAAACGGCGGCAGTATCAGCAGCTTTCTTAAAGAAGAGATTGAAGAGAATATTAACCGCGGTGAACAGAGCATTTTGTTTTTGAACCGTCGCGGCACAAGCAAGCTCATAAGCTGCGGCGAATGCGGATATACTTATAAATGTCCGCACTGCAGCGTGTCGTTGACGTATCACGGCTCAAACGGCCGGTTGATGTGCCACTACTGCGGGTATTCACAGCGGGTGGACAGCGTGTGTCCGGATTGCGGCGGTCAGCTTAATTATATCGGCGCCGGAACGCAGCAGATAGTCGACGAGCTTGAGGAACTCTTCCCAGGGACAGAGATTTTGCGCGTTGATACGGATTCAGTTGCCCCGGTTGGCTCGCATGAGCAGCTTTTTGCGCGTTTTCGTGATGAAAAGATACCTATAATGGTCGGCACGCAGATGGTTACCAAGGGCTTGAATTTTGAAAACGTTACGCTGGTCGGCGTGCTTTCCGCAGACCAGAGCCTGTACGCCGGTGACTATCGTGCGGGAGAGCGCACATTTTCCCTGATAACCCAGGTCGTTGGCCGCAGCGGAAGAGGTGCTAAACCGGGGCGAGCGATTATACAGAC
The DNA here is from genome assembly GCA_963590455.1 of bacterium. GTDB lineage: Bacteria > Bacillota > Clostridia > Oscillospirales > Oscillospiraceae > Limivicinus. The sequence continues at coordinate 4,696 of CAVAPH010000051.1, forward strand.
ATTTACCCCGGAAAATGAAACCATACTTCAGGCAGCCCGACAGGATTATGAGGCGTTTTATGCCAGCGAAATAGAGCTGCGCAAGATGAACGGATTGCCGCCGTATACAAAGCTCTACGCTGTTACGGCATCCGGAATAGATGAGGCGCAGGTTGTCAGCACCTGCAGATATGTACGCAGATGGCTTGATTCCGCGCTGAAGGGCTCGGCGGGCTGTTCGGTACTCGGCCCGACGCCGCTTGCAATAGTGAAGGTCAACAACAGATTCAGGTACAGAGTTAATATCAGCTGCACCGATGATAAGCGCGCGAGAGAGCTTATTTCCCACGTCGTTATCGAATGCAGCAAAGATAAGCGATTTAATGGCGTGTCCGTATTTGCCGATAGTGATCCGTCGGATTGATACGAACATATAATATAAAATAAAATTTAATCAGAGGTAGAATAGGAGACGAACATGGCACTAAGAAACATTCTCACTGCGGGCGAGCCTACACTTAATAAAAAATGCCGCCCCGTAACGGACTTTAACGGCAGACTTCATCAGCTTATAGACGACATGCGTCAGACGCTCGTCGATGCGGGTGGTGTAGGGCTTGCAGCACCTCAGGTGGGTGTACTGCGCAGAGTTGTTGTCGTCATAGAGACAAATGTCCCGGAAGAAGAGGACGAGTACATGATAGAGCTCATCAACCCGGAGATAATAGAGCAGTCCGGCGAGCAGGAAGGCCCAGAGGGCTGCCTCAGCGTTCCGGGAGAGTATGGTGTCGTAAAACGTCCGATGCACGTAAAAGTTCGCGCCCAGGACAGAAACGGAGAATGGTTCGAAGTAGAAGGTGAGGGCCTTACCGCACGCTGCTTCTGCCATGAGCTCGATCATCTTGAGGGCATACTCTTCACCGAAAAGGCAGAGTATATGCTGGACGAGGACGAAGTCAGCAATGGCAGTGAGGATAAATAATGCGTATAGTCTTCATGGGAACGCCGGATTTTGCGGCAGCATCCCTCAAAAAGCTTTTAGATGAAAAATTCGATGTCGTAGGCGTTTTTACACAGCCGGATAAGCCGAAGGGACGCAAGATGGAGCTGACGTATTCCCCGGTAAAGGAGCTGGCACTTGCAAACTCTCTTCCGGTCTACCAGCCTGAAAAGATGCGTGACGGCACGGCATATGAAATAATAAAAAATCTTGCACCGGATATTCTGGTGGTTGTTGCATACGGCCGTATACTGCCGGACGATATTCTTGCCCTGCCTAAATACGGCGCAATAAACGTTCATGGCTCGCTTCTACCCAAGTACAGAGGCTCTGCACCGATACAGTGGGCAGTGCTCAACGGGGACAAGGTCACCGGAGTAACGACAATGCACCTTGCAAGCGAGATGGACACCGGTGATATTATATACACCGCAGAGACAGAGATAGGCGAGTATGAAACCTCAGGCGAGCTGTTTGACCGCCTCATGGTTATAGGCGCAGATCTGCTTGTAAAGACTCTGCGTGATATAGAAAACGGCACTGCACCGCGTACGCCGCAAAATCACAGCGAGGCAAGCTACGTAAAAATGCTCGATAAGAGCTATTCGCCCATTGACTGGAGCAAGAGCGCAAGGGGCGTTATAAAGTGGATTTACGGGCTTCAGCCCTGGCCGACGGCGACAGCAGAGCTTGACGGAAATGTGTATAAAATATTTGCCGCCGAATATACGACAACGCACACGGATAAAGCACCCGGCAGCGTAGTAAGCACAGGTAAATCCGGAATTGAGATTGCCTGCGCCGGAGGAGAGACCGTAATGATAACGGAGCTTCAGGCCCCGGGCAAAAAGAGAATGAGCGCAGCAGATTTCCTGCGCGGTCACAGTATCCCGGTTTCTGATTGATGGGTACGGGAGCGAGAGAGGCGGCACTTGCCGCGTTGGAGAAATGCCGCAGGGACGGCGCATGGTCGGGCGCGGCAATAGACACAGCAATAAAAAAATCTACCCTTGATACAAGAGAAGCAGCTTTGGCGTCACGCCTGTGCCTCGGCGTATTGCAGAACGGAACTCTGTGCGATTTTTATATTGACAGCTTCTGCACAGCAAAAAAACTCGAACCGAAGGTTCGTGATATACTGCGCATGGGCGTGTATCAGCTGCTGTTTCTTGACAAGATACCGGCGCGCGCAGCCGTAAACGAGTCGGTGAAGCTTTGCCGCAGTACAGGATATGAGAGAGCCGCAGGACTTGTAAATGCTATACTGCGCAGAGTCAGTACCGAAAAAGAAAGCCTGCCTGAAATACCGAATCCCGGGACGGCGGAACATTTATCTATAAAATACAGTCATCCTCTGTGGATAGCTGATCGGCTAATCAAAGAGCACGGCTATGACTTTGCAGAGAGCTTTCTTAAATGCTGCAATACGCCGCCAACGCTTGATATTCAGGTCAATACATTAAAAATATCGGCTGCAGAATATGCGGATATGCTTGATAGATCGGGCACGGCGTTTCGTGCTTTTGATTTCCCCGGCGGCTGCATAGAGCTTGCCGGAGGAAACGTTGCGGCGCTGCCGGGCTTTGATGATGGGCTGTTCTATGTGCAGGACAGAGCAGCACGTCTGGCGGCAGAGATCGCAGGCGCGGCTCCCGGATGGGCAGTGCTGGATACCTGTTCAGCCCCGGGCGGCAAGGCCTTTGCCTCAGCACTGCGCATGAATAACAAGGGCAGCATACTTGCCTGCGACATTCATGAAAAGAAGCTCGGCCTGATTCAGCGCGGCGCCGAGAAACTTGGAATAGACATAATAAAAACGCGTGCCTGTGATGCAAGAGAGTACGACAGCGAGCTGGACTCACGGTTTGATCTCGTCATTGCCGATGTGCCCTGCTCAGGCATAGGCGTTATACGAAAAAAGCCGGAGATACGAGCACGCAAAGAGAACGAGATTGCAAATTTGCCTGCAATACAGCTTGATATTCTCTGCAATGCGGCAAAAGCCGTAAAGCCCGGCGGAGCGCTGCTGTACTCAACATGCACTGTGCTGCGTGATGAAAACGAGAGTGTAGTTGAGCACTTTCTTGAGATAAACAATAGTTTTTCACTCTCCGCTTATGCTCTCGGAGAAGAGACAGTGGAGAACGGAATGAGAACGTTCTGGCCGAATGTTGACGGAACGGACGGATTTTTTGCCGCAAGGCTTATAAGGAAAAAATGATGGGAAAAGATATTCTCTCCATGCTTCCGCAGGAGATAGAGACGGAGCTGGCAGCGCTCGGGGAACCAAAATACAGGGCAAAGCAGATATTTGAATGGCTTGGCCGCGGAGTACGTGACTTTGACGGCATGACAAATCTGCCCGGCGCCCTCCGTGAAAAACTGAAGGCCGAGTACAGACTGTACAAACCCAAGGTATTATCAAAGCAGGTCTCGAAGATTGACGGCACAATAAAATACCTCTGGGAGCTTTATGACGGCAATGCGGTAGAGACTGTTGTGATGAGCTATAAGCACGGCAACACGGTGTGCGTCTCGTCTCAGGTCGGCTGCCGGCAGGGCTGTGCGTTTTGCGCGTCAACGATAGGCGGCCTTGTGCGTTGCCTTGATGCCTCGGAGATACTTGATGAAGTGCTGTTTTCTCAGATGGATTCCGGCATGCCGATATCCAACATAGTACTTATGGGTATCGGAGAACCGCTGGATAACTTCGACAATGTTATGCGCTTCCTTGAGCTTGTAAATCATCCGCAGGGTATGAACATCGGCATGCGGCATATCTCCCTTTCAACATGCGGCATAACGGAGCGCTTTGACGATCTTGCTGCACGAGATATGCAGATTACGCTTTCTGTATCACTGCATGCGCCGGATGATGAGACGCGCTCAAGGCTTATGCCGGCAAACCGTGGGCGCGGAGTGGATAAGCTTATGGAGTGCTGCCGCAGTTATTATCAAAAAACCGGTCGGCGTATATCCTTTGAGTACGCCATGATAGACGGCGTGAATGACACCGAGTACCACGCGCACCTGCTCGCCAAGCGCGCAAAATATGTCGGCGCGCACGTGAATCTCATACCGCTCAACCACGTGGAAGAGCGCGAGTTTAAGCCCTCTACAGCCGGACATATGAAGGCATTTATAAAAATACTCGAAAATGAAGGCGTTAATGTTACGGTAAGACGTAAGCTCGGCGGAGATGTGGATGCATCCTGCGGACAGCTGAGAAGAAAAATGCAGAATAAATGATCCTGACAGGCCGCACTGCGGCAGAATTGAGGAAAGATGAAAAGCTTCGGACTCACTGACAAGGGCGCATATAGAAAAGATAATCAGGACAGTTACATCATAGAGAAGTGCAATGCAAAGGATTGTCTTATTATTGCGCTGTGTGACGGCATGGGCGGTGAAAACGCAGGCGAACTTGCAAGTCAGCTTTCTAATAAGGCATTTGTGTCATATATATACGCAAAGCTGACCTCACGGGTAAATCGCCCGCCTGATTATCGAAAGATGCTGCTTGATGCCTGTGCAGAGGCAAACGGAGTTTCATACGAATATTCGCAATTCGACGAGGCGTATCACGGCATGGGTACGACCTTAGTCGGCGGCGTTATAAAAAGCAGCGGTCACGGATATATAATAAATGTCGGTGACAGCCGTGCTTATCAGATTTCACGCAGAAATGATGCGATAACCCAGATTACCCGTGATCATTCACTTGTGGAAGAGCTTGTTGAGGTCGGCGCAATAACCAAAGAGCAGGCACGTGTGCATCCCAAACGCAATGTGATTACCAGAGCACTTGGCTCTGATGAGAGTGTAGAGGCGGATTACTTTGAGGTCAGCCTTCAGAGCGGGGATATGCTTATTTTCTGCTCTGACGGTCTCTCAAATATGGTGTCGGATCTTGAGATGCTTGAATACTCTAAAGAATACCCGGAGCCTGAGCTCCTCTGCAGGGCACTTATGAGCAAAGCCCTTAAAAGAGGTGCGAAGGATAACGTGACTGTGCTCGCCGTTATGAAGTAGGAGACAGCTTATGGATAATGAAAAGAATTATATCGGCACATTGCTCGACGACCGATATGAGATACTTGAAAAGATAGGCGAAGGCGGAATGGCCATCGTCTATAAGGCGTTTTGTCATCGCCTGAGCCGTTTTGTCGCAGTAAAAGTAATGCGCGAGGAAATGGCAAAGGACGAGGAATTCAGACGCCGCTTCTGTGCTGAGTCGCACGCGATTGCCATGCTGTCGCACCCAAACATTGTTGCAGTCTACGATGTCAGCCACAGTGATGAGCTCGAATACATCGTTATGGAGCTGGTTGAGGGTATTACTCTCAAGCAGTATATGGATAAGCGCGGTGCGATAAGCTGGAAAGAGGTACTGCACTTCTCAAAGCAGATCACAAAGGCACTCGCACACGCGCACAGCCGCGGCATTATTCACCGCGACATCAAGCCGCAGAATCTGATGCTGCTCAAGGACGGAACTATAAAGGTTGCTGATTTCGGCATAGCCGCCCTTGAAAACGAGATTCAGGAGAGCGGGCAGGCGATAGGCTCTATTCACTATATTGCGCCTGAGCAGGCGAGAGGTGAGAGCCCTGATGCCCGAAGCGATATCTACTCGCTTGGTGTGGTCATGTATGAGATGCTGACCGGGCAAAAGCCGTATACCGGCGATACGATCGGCGAAATTGCGGTGAAGCATTTGAGCTCACTGCCGAAGCTGCCGACTGATATAGTGCCGGATATCCCGCCTGAGCTTGAACGCATTACGATGAAAGCGATGAGCACGCAGATAAATAAGCGCTATCAGTCTGCGGATGAGCTGCTTGATGATCTCAATGCCTTTACGCAGTCTCAGATAAAGGCTGAAACCAAGACGGAGTATGAAAATCCGGCGGTTGCGCCTATTCGTTCTGTAAGTGAGATGCCTCGTGACCGCTTCAGTCTGCGCCGCAAACGCTCTGCTACGGTTGCATATATGACCGGGGCTTTCGGCGGATTGCTGCTCATACTGGGTCTGTTTATATTTCTATGGAATTACTGGCTTAAAGACGTCTTTTCGCCTGCTGAACGCATAGCTCTGCCGAATTTTGTCGGCAGCAATTATGAGACTATAATGAATAACGCCGATCTCGCTGCAACGTATAATTTTACGGTAAATTACGTGGTTGACACAAGCAAAGAGAGCGGCACAATATTGAGCCAAAACCCCGTTGCCGGGCGCAGCATGATGATTACTCCCGACGGCATATCCGTTGAGCTTTCCGTAAGCACGGGAGTCGTCCTGACACCTGTTCCGGATGTCTCCGGAATTGACTACCGTGAGGCCGTTTTGGAACTGCAGCAGGCCGGTTTTACGACCTCTGTAGAGAATGCAACGTCTTCAGATGTTGCAAAGGACAACGTTATAAGCACAAGTCCTGCAGCAAATACGAACGTCAGTACCGGCACTACGATATATGTCTACGTCAGCAGCGGCCCGCAGGTGAATTATATCAGCACCCCGAATTTTGTAGGGCTCACCGAGGAAGCTGCAGTAACTAAAATCGCCAACGCTGGGCTCACCTACGGCGGTTCTGAGCTTGTGAGCAGTGATTATGATGCTGGCACAGTTATCGGCCAGTCACCGGCAGCGTTTCAGGAGATAGAGGAGCACGGCAGCGTGACATTGAGAATATCCGCGGGGTATTGACGAGGATGAAGGACGGAATAATCATAAAAGCACTCAGCGGCTTTTATTACGTGCAGACAGATGACGGTATTGTCGAGTGTAAGGCACGCGGCAAATTTCGCCTTGACGGGACATCGCCCCTCGTTGGGGACCGGGTTCAATGCAGCCTCGATGCGCACGGCAAGGGCAGAATTGACCATGTTGAGGAACGGAAAAATTTCTTTATTCGGCCGGCAGTGGCAAACGTTGATGCACTTGTGTTCTTTGCCTCTAATGTCAACCCGATAACTGACCCGTTCTTGATAGATAGAGTGTCAGTTATTGCGGAAAGTGCTGACTGTGAGTTGATAGTCTGTATAAATAAAACGGATCTTGACTGCGCAGACGAGCTTTTTGATATATATTCATCTGCGGGCTTCACTGTCGTGCGGACGAGCGCCGAGACAGGGGAGGGCATTGATGAGCTGCGTGCAGCGATAGACGGAAAGGTCTGCGCATTTACCGGCAATTCCGGCGTCGGAAAGTCGAGCGTTATGAATTTGCTGCTTCCGGGAATGAATATAAAGACTGCGGAGGTCAGCGAAAAGCTCGGCCGCGGCAAGCACACAACAAGGCACGTAGAGCTTTTTAAAGTCGGAAGCAACACCTTTGCTGCAGATACGCCGGGATTTGCTTCATTTGATATCGAGATGATGGAGCTTATCCCGAAGGAGCAGCTGCAATATGATTTCATAGAATTCGCTCCGTTTGTCGGTGAGTGCAGATTTCATGACTGCGCACATCTTAAAGAGCCGGGCTGCGCGATAAGGACAGCCGTGGACGACGGCAAAATTTCAATCAGCCGTTATCATTCATATGAAAGACTCTATGAGCTCAGTGCTCAGCATAAATCTTGGGAAAGCAAAATAAATTGAACTTTGCGCGTCAGAAGCGTAACGATAATACAAAAAATAACTTGTCAGATAGACATATATGTGCTAAAATATCTGCCGTTAATGTTATTTCGCAATTTGAACAAAGGGAGCTGTTATAATGTCAGGTCATTCCAAGTGGCACAACATACAAAAGACCAAGGGCGCGGCAGATGCTAAGCGTGCTCAGGCTTTCACAAAGATAGCCAGAGAAATGGTGGTTGCAGTTAAGGAAGGCGGCAGCGGTGATCCGCGCAGCAATTCCAAGCTCGCTGCAGTCATTGCAAAGGCTAAGGCTGCAAACATGCCCAATGATAACATCAAGCGCACTATAGACAAGGCACTCGGTTCCGGCAATGCTGAGAACTACGAGAAGATATACTACGAAGGCTACGGCCCGCAGGGTGTTGCAGTCATTGTTGAGACCATGACTGATAACCGCAACCGTACCGCAGGCGAGATGCGCCACTACTTTGATAAGTACGGCGGAAATATGGGCGCTGCAAACTGTGTTTCCTGGTCATTCGATCGTAAGGGTGTCATCGTCATAGACAACGAGGACGAAGAGCTTGACGAGGATACCGTCATGATGGATGCTCTCGAGGCCGGTGCCGCTGATTTTGAGTCAGACGGTGAAGTTATGAACGTCTATACCGCCGAGGATGACGTCGCAGCCGTTGCTGACGCACTCACAGCAAAAGGCTATAAGCTTCTTTCCGCACAGGTTGAAATGCTTCCGCAGAACGGTTATATCAAGCTCACCGATGAGGATGATATAAAGAATATGCAGAAGATGCTCGACATGTTCGAAGACAACGACGACGTCCAAAACGTCTGGCACAACTGGGAAGACGCTGAGTAATA
>CAVAPH010000052.1:0-12970 GCA_963590455.1 bacterium
CAAAGCCCTATCCGACAGGCTGGTTTTATGTTTTATGCTGTTATTTACTCGGCAGAGCCAAGTGTCAGGGCGTTTACGGCTTCGATGAGATCTACCGTCTGGCTTCTGGATACGAAGGCAACGGATTTGCCGTCAACCTTGGCTATGCAGTTCGTGCCGTCATAGCGGTAGAGCGTCAGAGTGAATTCGGGGAAGTCCTCATTATCGAGGTGCACCGTCAGAGATATTTCTTCCTGACCAGTGGGCTTCTCATCGGTGAACTCTGCGGCAGATACCGCCTTCAGTGCAGATCTGAGGTCACTGACATCGAACTCAACACCGTCGTATGTCCAGGTCTCCTCAGCATCCTTGTCATCAGCTTTTTCATCGGGAACAGCGTATACAAAGCTGTATTCGTTCCCGTCGAGGCTTACGTCAATGGATGTAGCGGTATCAAAATCAGCTGTGAACAGCTTCTGATGACGCAGCGTATCATAGGAAACTGCGACGAGATCGTCATAATCATCCTGAGAAATCTTATAGACAATCTGAGATTCACCGACTCGTGCATAACATGTAACGGAGGGCAGGTCGGTTTCCTCATCTTCTACTGCCTTGTTGTACTCTTCAAGCTCCTCAGGGTTCTGAGAGAGATTGAGAGTGAAACTGCCGGAATCGGTGACATTGCCGTCATCGTCGGTGCTGCTGTAGTCAAGAGAGATTGTCAGTGCGGGATCATTCATGCCGTAGGTCTCGAGTTCTTCATCTGTCACGTTATAGCTTACGTAATTGTCCAGACTCAAACCCTTGAGCGTTGACAGCCAACTGTCTACGTTGCTCGTGTCAAGCGGCTTGTCATCAGTGAAGTAGACATCATCCTCGCAGATGCTCTTGCCTTCTTCATCGTAAGTGATGCTGTAACTCTCACTGCCGCTGAAACTGATCTGCTCCGCAGTGTCAAATTCGGGGATCGTATCGTCAAGCACAGTGTCCTTCAGCACGGCGTCAAATTCCTCAAGCGGGTCATGCTGCGCAAGATAGGCCTGGCCGTCGCCGATGGAGAAATAACGCTGTTCATCCATTTTGCTGTAATCGCCGAGCTCGATAGTGTAGCTCTCATCGCCTGCAGTGATGTTGATTGTGCATACGGGCTCATCAAGACCATATTGCGAGTAATCCTCAACATCGTCGATTACGAAGGCAGCAGAAAATGATTCAAATTGTGACAGCAGATCGTTGATCTTTTCCTCATCTACAGGGAAAGCGCTGTCGTCATCATAGCTCCAGCTTTCATCCTTGGTGAAAGAGAATGTGCCGTCGTCGTTAGTCCATGAGAGCGCGGTGACGCTGTCTGTCGGTATCTCAAGAATTACTTCGCCGCTGTTTTTAATCTGCTCTTTTTTCTCTTCATGATTGTTTACGGCGAAGGCCGCTATGCAAATAACGAGAAGAACTCCTAGCAGTACATAGAGTTTCGTTGCTTTACGCATGACGTTTTTTCCTCCTGTCTATCACAGTGATAACGCCGTAGATTACAAATGCTGCCGGGATAATGCCGATCATCCATGCCTTGAGCATACTTGCGGAGGAGTCGGAAATCGTGAGGTAATTGTAGCTGAGGCTCTTGCTGCGGATGGAAACTGCATCGCGCTGACCGATAAGGGAGGAGAGTGCGTTCATTACAAGATCAAGGTTTGCACCGGAGGAATATGCGTTATATAGATCCTCGAGGAAGTAGCTTGAGGCAAACCAGATCATCTGTCCGTCGTTAGCCGTGTCAACAGTGACTGCAACAGCAAACGGGCCGTCGGTATCGCCGTCTTCTTTTTCATAAGTATCAAGCTGGAATCCTGCCGCTTTACTAAAGGAGGAATCAGATGTTGTCAGCAGTGCGGTTGCATCGTTGCCGGTAATGGTGAGACCCTGTGCCAGCGGGAAGATTGCAAAGTAATTTGCATCTATGAGTGCGTCGGTGATATCGTTCGATTCTATCTCGGGCAAGAGTATGTACGGCTGTTGGAATGCGTAGTAAGAACGGTCGCCTTCTACAACAAGACCGTCGGCAACAACGATGCCGTAGCTCTCAAGCACGCTGTAGAGATTCGTGAGAGTGCCGTCCTCAGTCGGGCCTGCAATGACAAGCAGCTTGCCGCCGGTGAGCAGGTAATCCTCAAGCATACCGGCCTCTTCCTCAGAAATGTCTGTCTCGGGGGCGTAGATGAGAACTGCGTCTGCATCCTCAGGGATTTCATCTGTGTTCAGAAGCGAGAAAGACTCAAGCTCCATGTTTTCTTTTTCAATCTGGTTTTCAAATTCTGTCGGAAGATCAGCCTCGCCGTGTCCCTCAAGCATGTAGAGCTTCGGCAACTCGTCGGAGACAACGTAGTCTATAGCAGAGGTTATTGCGCCCTCACCGTCGAATGAGTAGACATAGGAGTAGGTGGTGTAGTCAACATCCGTGAGGTAAATATCGCTGTATGCTATGTAACGGCTCTTATCGCCGCACTCGACAATCAAGCTGTTGTTTGCCACGTCGTCATCGGTATACTGCGCGGTAAACGTGGGATATACGTCGGGGTTTTTCTTTGTAACCGTGATGTGAGAGGAGAGACTTTCGTATTTGCTCAGCAGGTTTTCAATTATTTCATCCTCTTCACCTGACTGTACTATCCAGTAGATGTTAACGTCCTTTTCAAGCGCGTTTACAACAACCTTTGTACTGCTGGTGATCGAGTATAGATTCGTTGAGGTTATATCATATTTTGTGGCAGAGGAGGGGAGCACTGAAACGAGTACGTTTACAGCAATCAAAATTGCCAGCACGATAGCTGTCAGTGCAAGAGAATACGATCCGCCTTTTGTTGCGATACGGCTGCTGACAGCGTTCTGAGCGTTTTGCTTTTTCTTAAAAAGTTTCATCAGTTGTACCTCCGTTTCTCAAGCGACTGCACGGTCAGGAACAATCCCAGCGCGATAACGGAACCGTAGAATACAAGAGCAGTCAAATCAAAGACACCGTTTACAAACGTGGAGAAACGATCAAAGAGGGAAAGTGACTTCATGATATTCGGCAGCAGGTTTTCAAATTTGTCGTTCATGAAATAATAAAGTGCAAGTATAATGACAATCAAACCACCGCTGACACCGTATGCAATGCGGTTGTTCTTGGTTACGGTCTTTACGACAAAACCGATTAATATTGCGATTACAGCAAGCGCAAAAGCAGCGCCTACACTTGTGGATGATACCTGCTCTGCAAGGGATACGCTGTAATAGTTAAACAGGAAAAGTACTATTGATATACCTGCCGCAAAGCCCTGATTATCAGTCAGAGATGAGATAAACATGCCGATTGCGATAAGAGCTGCGCCCATGATAAAGAAGGCAAATATTGCGCCGTAAGCGCCGGGGAGATAGACCTCGCCGAACTTGGAAAAAACGTAGGGGTAAATGCAGATTATTGCCATCGGAAGGAGGAACATTGTCACGAGGGAGAGATACTTTCCGACGACAATCTCCCATGTCTTCAGGGGCAGAGAATAGAGCAGCTGATCAGTCTTCTGCTTGCGCTCTTCCGAGAATGAGCGCATTGTCAGCACCGGGATAATAACCACAAGACCGATGGAGACAAAGCTCAGCACATATTCAAAGTTCGCCACAGATGCCTGAATGTTATATATCAGCGCGCCCACGCCGACAAAGCACAGCAGCGCGGCACAGAAGAGATAGACAGTCAGAGAATTAAATGCGCTTCTCAGCTCATGCTTTAACACTGCAGTCATTTCTTATTACCCTCGCTTTCTTTTACTTCTTCAGAAGGCTCTGCAGCAACGCTGTCGGCAGTTCCGGATTCGGTAAGCTCAAGGAACACGTCCTCAAGATTTGCCTTGTGAGTCTTCATTTCAAATATAGGCAGCCCCTTTGCGGCAAATGCGAGCGTGAGATTTCCGCACACGGTCTTGGTGTCCTGCCCGTCTGCAAGCTCTGCGGAGATGCTGCAGCTTCCATCCTGTTCGGAGATCTCCCAGCTTGCGAGCCCCTCAGCAGCTTTCAGAATTTCCTCTGCTGCGCTCTTTGCAGCTTCAACACGGAAGGTAACGCCGTTTGAGCCAAGCAGCAGTTTTTCAAGATTATCGGGTGTGTCGAATGCGACAAGCTTGCCCTTGGATATTATAAGGACCTGCTCGCAGACTGCCTGAACTTCAGAAAGAATGTGTGAGCTGAGTATAACGGTGTGCGTTTTGCCGAGCTCTTTTATAAAATCGCGGATCTCTATAATCTGGATGGGGTCGAGGCCGACAGTCGGCTCATCGAGAATAATAACCTGCGGATTGCCGAGAAGAGCCTGCGCAATTCCGACACGCTGACGATAGCCCTTTGAGAGCGTGCCGATGATTCTGTCACGCACCGCGCTTATACCTGCGCTCTCCTCTGCGGCGTCAATCTGTTTGACCAGCTCACTGCCGCGAAGACCTTTGGCTTCACCTACAAATGTAAGATATTCATCAGGGGTTTCGTTCATGTACAGCGGCGGCTGCTCAGGGAGATATCCGATAAGGCGCTTTGCCTGCTCAGGACTTTCTAATATGTCAAAACCGCCAATTTTAACGGTTCCGGCCGTTGGTGACAGACAGCCTGTCATAATGTTCATAGTTGTCGATTTTCCTGCTCCGTTTGGCCCCAAAAAGCCGTATACATGTCCGCCTTCTATTTCAAAGGACAGATCGTTTACTGCAAGAAAATCGCCATAGTATTTGGTTAGATGCGAAACTTCAATCATCTGCTATGCCTCCTTGCCCTGTTCATGTCAGGTTAAACTGATGATAGCTACCTGACTTAAAAATTGCTTTAAAATAACTTTAGTTCACAAAAACGTAAAACTCACCGAATTCAAGACTCAAGTCAGTGAAAACAGTGCGCATCCCAATATGCAAAAATGCCGGAATCTTTTAAGTTGTTTTAGAGTATCCTCGCTAAGATGAAGCAAAAGTGTAACGGAGGTGCCAGTATGAAAAATACGCTGAAAATCCGGATGCTGCTTCCATTGTTCACAGTTTTGCTCTTGCCTCTTTGCGCATGTTCGACTACTATTAATAATGATACAAACGCAGCTCAGAGTGACAGCAGTTTGAAATTGACTGCAGTCTTTCAATACGAGGATGGCGAGGCATTTCAGGACGGAAGCGCATGCATTTCTTATGAACAGCAGGAAGATATAGCTTCGCTGAATGAAGAGGGAAGTGCTGAGTTCACAAATGTCCCGCAAGATGGCGAAGTAAAAATAGCACTCTTAGATGATAACAGTGAGGAGATCGCAGATATGCTTATGGAGTTTACGACCGGTCTTGTAACGGATGCATCTACGGACGAAGATGGGATCGGACATATTTCCGTCAAGAGCGGGGCAGAACAGCTGAGCCTGTTGATGACGCTGACGGATGAAAATACACTGCAGTGCAGCCTATACTTAATTGACGAGCGCTGAAGAATACAGAGGAATAGCAAATGGATCAATCAGCACCTGAAGTAACGGCGGCGGAAAGAGAATTTTACGGAGATAAGCTTATCCTTTTGGAGGGTGCAGTTTCAGAGTTTATCTCATGCCTGAATATGATTCGCCTCTATCAGGTAAGTCTGGGACAGAAGGACCCTGTCGCATCTTTTCAGACGCGAATAAAAACTGCAGCGAGCATGAAACAAAAGCTCAGACGACATGGCTTGCCTGTTACGGCTGAGAGTGCAGTACATAATGTTTATGATGCGGCCGGAGTAAGACTGATTTGCCCGTTTATGCAGGACATTGACAGAACAGTCGAGCTCATACGTGAAATACCCGGCGTGAATATAGCAAAAGAGAAGGACTATATACGAAATCCCAAGCCAAACGGTTACCGCAGCTATCATATGATTCTCTCAATGCCACTGCGTTTTCTCGGAAATTCAGAGGAGCACGTCTGGCTGGAGATACAGATCCGCACTATTGCAATGGATTGCTGGGCAAGCATAGAGCATCAGCTTAAATACAAGCAGAATATACCTAATCAGGCTTTCCTTGTGCAGGAGCTTAAACGCTGCGCCGATGAGATCACATCAACCGATCTTTCGCTGCAGACAATACGCGATCTCATAGAACATCAGGAGAATGACATAGAAGATATAGAATAAATGTTAGTTATATACGGAGGGGTATTATGAGAATATTGGTAGCTGATGATGAAGTCGGCATGACCCGTGCGCTTGAAGCACTGCTCAAACGTGAGCACTATTCTGTTGACGTCGTCAATAACGGGCAGGATGCGCTTGACTACGGGCTTGCGGAGAATTATGATGCGCTCGTCCTGGATATTATGATGCCGAAAATGGACGGGCTGCAGGTGCTCACTGAGCTGCGCCGTCAGGGTGTCTCTACCCCTGTGCTGCTGTTGACGGCAAAAAGTCAGATTGAAGACCGTGTGACCGGGCTTACGAGCGGGGCGGACGATTATTTACCGAAGCCGTTTGATCCAAGAGAATTTGTGGCACGCGTCGGTGCATTGACCCGCCGAGGAGGCGCTTATACTCCGAGTGTTCTGAGCGTGGGAAATATAACGCTCAATCGTGCAAGCTTTGAGCTCAGCTGCGGCACGTCGTCCGTCCGGCTCAGCAGCAAGGAGTTTCAAATGCTTGAGCTTCTTATGCGCCGCAAGGGGCAGCTTATCTCCACGGAGCAATTTATGGAACGTGTTTGGGGTTATGACAGCGACACGGAAATGAATGTTGTGTGGGCATATATTTCATATCTGCGCCGCAAGCTTGAGACGGTCGGAGCCAATGTCAGCATTGTTGCCAGACGCGGACAGGGATATCTGCTGGAGGAAACGGAAAAATAATTACGCCTCATTACAGGCGGAGTACGGGAGAAAGAGTATGATCAGGAAGCTGCGGAAAAAGTTTATCGCAATTGCCATGCTGTCGCTTCTGGGTACTATGGTAGTGCTGTGTACAGTCATCAGCATCGCGGATTATTATATTACGACCGATCGCGCAGACAATGCTATAGATATGCTCTATCAAAACGGCGGCAGCTTTCCGGACGCACCGGACACATCGTTTGATCCGTCGCGGCATACAGGATTTCAGGTAACACAGGAAACTCCGTTTGAAACGAGATATTTTATCATCGGATTAACCTCGGATTATGAGGTCTACTACGTGGATCTTGCCCATATTGCGGCAGTTGATCGCCAGACAGTGATCACCACTATCGAAGAAATTGTTTCGCAGGATAAATCGCGCGGATACGCCGGTTATTATCGCTTCGGGAGCTTCGAGAATGAAAACGGTGATTTTACCCTGGTGGTTATGGACTGCTTTTTGCAGCTTCAGTCCGCATATGCTACGATTCGCATAGTCATCGTGTCGTTTGTGCTTTGTGCCGTGATAGTTTTTGCGCTGCTTATAGTCTTGTCAAAGCGCGCGATTATGCCGTTTGCGGAAAACTGGGAAAGGCAGCGGCGATTTGTCACTGATGCTTCGCATGAGCTGAAGACACCGCTTGCAATACTGTCGGCGGACATGGGCCTCATTGATGAAACTGAGGATAATAAGGTCTGGCTTGACAGTGCGCATGAGCAGATTGTGCGTATGGATGGCCTTATAAAAAATCTCGTTGAGCTTGCCAGAAGTGAAGAGGAGCTGCCGGAGGGAGCTTTGACTGATATCGCGTTTTCAGATATCGCAAATTCGGCAGCAGATACATTCCGCCCTCTTGCCGAAAACGGCGGGAAAAAGCTTACGGCTGAAATAGCCCCCGGACTTACTACACGCGGAGTTCAGGATGAACTTTCACGTCTGTTGTCTTTGATGCTGGATAATGCAGTGAAGTATTGTGACAATGGCGGAGAAATCAAACTCAAGGCCTTTCAGCAGGGCAAAAACATCTGCATAGAGTTTTCTAATCCGTGCACAGGCACAGACCCTGCACAGATGTCACATTGGTTCGATCGTTTTTATCGCGCAGATTTATCCCGCTCACGTGAAACCGGAGGAAGCGGTATTGGCTTATCTACGGCCAAGGCTATTGTTCAGCGCCACCACGGGCAAATAACCAACCGTTGTGAAGGCGACACTGTGATATTTACCGTAACTTTGCCGCAAAACATCAAAGGAGTAAAAGAGCAGTGAAAGTGACAGATAAAACAAAGCTCAAGATTGCACTGCCGGTAAATCTTGCGATAGTTTTTATGGAAATTATCGCGGCTGTAATGAGCTGGCAGGATTACGCTTGGGGGATGTTTCAGTTTTATACACAGGACAGCAACCTGCTTGCGCTTGCGGCCTGCGCTGTGCTCGCGGTATATCAAATCAGGGCGTTGCGCAACGGCTCTGAAATACCGCAGTGGGCGATGCAGCTTAAATATTTTGCGGTATGCTGCCTGAGCGTAACTTTTCTCGTCGTGATATTTGTTCTTATGCCTATGATGGGCGGCATGTGGCTAATGGAGGGCACTATGCTTTATCACCATCTGCTTTGCCCGCTTGCAGCCTTTTTCGGTTTCGTTTTTGCTGAGAAGGGTGCAGATATCAAAACAAAATCCGTTCGCACCGCGATGATTCCTACTGTCATATATGCATTAACTTTGATTGTACTCAATTTGCTGCACATGGTCGAAGGTCCGTACCCGTTCCTTAAGGTCTATGAGCAATCTGTGCTGATGTCGATTGTCTGGTTTATTTTGATTATCGGAGGTGCTTGGCTTATAGCAATGGGCGTTTTCAAGCTCTATCGGCGCAAAGCCAAGGACAAAATTTGACCATAAATTGTTTACAATTATCTTGTTGACAATAAACCTGTAGCCTGCTACAATTCGCAACGTTGAGAATTTGTAGCAGGCTACAGGTTTATGATTTATGGACTGCTGATAGGGAGATGATAAAATGACAGAGCCGAACGTTCCCGGAGTCGGTTATTTCTTGAAAGTAATAACGGATAAAATAAAAGTAAAAGCGGACGCTGATCTTAAAAGCCGCAATTTGACGTTAACACAAAGCAGAGTTCTTGCATTTCTTTGCAGCGAGGGCGGGCAGGCAACACAGAAGGATATAGAGGAGTTTATGGGTGTATCGCATCCCACTGTTGTCGGTATAGTCGCACGCATGGAGTTGAACGGTTTTATTACCTGCAGGGTTGACGCGTCAGATAAGCGAAATAAAATTGTGGCTCTTACGCCGCATGCGCAGGATATCGGCAATGAGCTCGCGCACTTTATTGCGCAGCAGGAGGAAAAGATGCTCGTCGGTCTTACACAGGAACAGATCGATTCTTTGAGGCAGAGCTTGTCTGTAATATACGATAATCTCTGCAAGTAATCTAAATTTACAGCGTACATCATTGGGCTGCTAAAATTAAAGCATGTGTGCGCTGTGTTGACAGGAGTGAAATTGATGATAAAAACTCTCTCAAAAAGCCTTCGTGAAAATAAAAGAGGCTCGATAATTACCGTTTTTATGTCGATGATAGAAGTGGTCTTTGAAATTCTTATTCCGCTGTGCATGGCCAATATTATCGACTACGGAATTGACGAGAGCTATATGCCGGCAGTATGGAAGTACGGCTTTATACTGCTGATACTGGCTCTTTTGCAGTTTGCAACTGGCATGCTCTCCGCGCGCATCGGTGCAAAATCGGCTGCCGGATTTGCCGCAAATCTGCGTCAGGATATGTACGACAATGTGCAGACCTTTGCTTTTTCCAACATTGATAAGTTCTCTACTGCTTCCATTGTTACCCGACTGACTACCGATGTAACAAACCTGCAGAATGCATTTCAGATGCTTATTCGCATGGCAGTCCGCAGCCCGGCAATGTTGATATTTGCTATGATAGCGTCATTCAAAATCAGTAAGGAGATTTCTCTGATCTTTCTGGCAGTCATTCCGGTTCTTGCTGTGCTGCTTGCACTGATAGTAATAAAAGTGCATCCTCTGTTTGAAAGAGTTTTCCACACATATGATGAGCTGAATAACGTTGTGCAGGAAAATCTTCGCGGCATCAGAGTCGTGAAATCCTTCAATCAGGAAGAGCATGAAATCAAGAAGTTTAAAGGCATCTCCGAGAGAATATACAGAGACTTTGCAAAGGGCGAGCGAATCCTTGCACTTAATGGCCCGTTGATGCAGACATGTATGTATTCCTGCATGATACTTGTCTCCTGGATCGGTGCAAAGGCGATTGTCGCCAGCGGAAACAATGCTGAGCTTGGACTTACAACAGGTAATCTGACAGCATTGATGACCTATGCCATGCAGGTTCTTATGAGCCTTATGATGCTCTCCATGGTTTTTGCGATGCTCACAATTGCAGGCTCGTCGGCTCAGCGTATTGCAGAAATTTTGAATGAAAAAGCTGATATTACTGCACCGGAAAATCCGATTAAGACCGTAAAAGACGGTGAAATTGTTTTTTCAAACGTGAATTTCTCATATGCTAACAAGGCAGATAAAAAGGTACTGGACAACATCAATCTCCATATCAGCTCAGGACAGACAGTCGGCATTATCGGCGGCACGGGTTCATCAAAATCCTCCCTCGTGCAGCTTATTCCGAGATTATATGACGTCAGCTCCGGCAGTGTAATGCTCGGCGGTGAGGACGTGCGCAATTACGATCTGGACACGCTGAGAAATGCTGTTGCAATGGTCCTGCAGAAAAACGAATTATTCTCCGGAACTATAAAAGAAAATCTGCGCTGGGGCAATGAAAATGCCACGGATGAAGAAATTAAAGAGGCCTGCAGGCTGGCGCAGGCAGATGAATTTGTCTCGGCAATGCCGAACGGGTATGACACCTATATTGAGCAGGGCGGCACTAATGTCTCCGGCGGCCAGAAACAGCGACTGTGCATCGCTCGCGCATTGCTGAAAAAACCGAAGGTGCTAATTCTGGACGATTCAACGTCCGCGGTTGATACACGCACAGATGCTCTTATTCAGAAAGCCTTTGCAGCCTATATTCCGGACACTACGAAAATTATTATTGCTCAGCGTGTATCCTCGGTGCAGCATGCGGATCAAATCATCGTAATGGATGACGGTAAGATTAACGCTATAGGCACACATGAGGAGCTTCTCGAAACCTGCGATATCTATCGTGAAGTCTATCAATCTCAGCAGAAAGGGGATAATGAGCAATGAAAGAAATGAATCGATTTGACCCCAACACTCTCAAGCGCCTGCTGGGTTATCTGAAACCTTATCGCGGCACGCTTGTTCTGGTTGCGGTATGCATTATACTCAGCGCTCTGGCAAGTGCAGCTTCGGCAATGTTTCTGCAGACGCTGATAGACAGCTATATTGTCCCACTGCTCGGACAGTCTGAGCCTGTATTTACCGGGCTTGTGCGTGCACTCATAGCGATTGGTGCAATATACGTTGTCGGTGTACTGGCAACCTGGATTTATAACAAACAGATGGTTACGGTAGCACAGGGGACACTTAAAACTATCAGAGATGAAATGTTTGTGAAAATGCAGCGCCTGCCCATCCGTTATTTCGATTCCCGCACAAACGGCGATATAATGAGTCTTTACACCAACGACACAGATACACTCCGCCAGATGATTGCCCAGTCATTAGGACAGTTGATCTCATCCGTCTGTACGATAGTTGCCGTTTTCTTCTGCATGCTGTATATCAGCGTTTGGCTGACACTGGTTGTGTGCATAGTTATGGTTTTCATACTGAAGATTGTCAAGGCTGTCGGAGGCCGCAGCGGCGCATTCTTTGCTGCTCAGCAGAAATCACTTGCAGATCTTGACTCCTATGTAGAAGAAATGGTGAACGGACAGAAGGTCATCAAGGTCTTTTGCCATGAAGGGAAAAGTAAGGAAGAACTTTATCGCCGCAACAGAACATGGGCAGAAAATTCCGGCAAAGCAAACGGATATGCATTTTCAATGATGCCTATGATGAATACGCTCGGTTATGTGCAATATATAATAATTGCAATACTCGGTTCGTATATGGCGATTGCCGGCACTAAAAATCTCGGATTATTCGGTTTTAACACCATGACCCTCGGCATGATTGCTTCATATCTGACGCTTTCCCGCAGCTTTACCAACCCGATTTCCCAGCTTGCAAACCAGTTTAACTCGATTATTACCGCACTTGCCGGCGCTCAGCGTATATTCGACTTCATGGATGAAGAGCCTGAAACGGATGACGGATATGTTACACTGGTCAACGCCAAAGAGGAAAACGGAGATCTTGTTGAGACAGTGGAGCGCACCGGCCTCTGGGCGTGGAAGCACCCGCATCATGACGGCACTGTGACATATACAAAGCTTGAAGGCCGCATAGTGTTCGATCATGTCGATTTTGCGTACACTCCTGATAAGACCGTACTGCACGATATCACGCTCTATGCAGAGCCGGGACAGAAAATTGCATTTGTCGGCGCAACCGGTGCAGGTAAAACAACAATTACAAACCTGATCAACCGCTTTTATGACATCGCAGACGGCAAAATCAGGTATGACGGCATAAATATTAATAAAATAAAAAAGAGCGATCTGCGCCACTCCCTCGGTATAGTTCTGCAGGATGTCAATCTCTTTACCGGCACAGTCATGGAGAATATAAGATACGGCAATCCTGAGGCGACGGATGAAGAGTGCATTGCCGCGGCAAAGCTTGCAAATGCAGACGGGTTTATCCGTATGCTGCCGCAGGGATATAATACGGTCCTCAAGGGCGACGGCAGCGGCTTGTCACAAGGTCAGCGTCAGCTTATTTCCATTGCACGCGCTGCAGTTTCGGATCCTCCCGTAATGATTCTCGATGAAGCCACTTCATCCATCGATACCCGCACAGAAGCTCTTGTGCAGAACGGTATGGATAAGCTCATGGAGGGCCGCACGGTGTTCGTCATTGCTCACAGGCTTTCAACCGTACAGAATTCCGATGTAATTATGGTACTTGACCACGGTAAGATTATCGAGCGCGGCAGCCA
>CAVAPH010000053.1:0-12907 GCA_963590455.1 bacterium
AAGCAGAGCTCATACAAGTAAAGATTTCGTTATGACATGTAAATATCCGCCCGCCAACATCAATCAGGATTGGTGAAAATGCTGTGCGAGGGGGGAGTGGCCTCATCACTCCGCAAGCGCAAAAAATCCGAACCGACTTCTTTCGAAGATCGATTCGGATCATCATGGTGCGAGAGAGGAGACTTGAACTCCCACGTCGGTTGACACACGCCCCTCAAACGTGCCTGTCTACCTATTCCAGCACTCTCGCATATAGCCGAGGCTCCGGCTCCATTTAAAGCCGCCTGCCTCACTTGGCGTGCCACATTTAAGGCATTGAGAATTATATCAGATAATTTGGATTTGTCAATAGAAAAATTTCAATTTTCAAAATTTTTTTGCGCAAATAATTGCCAAAAGAATGACAAAACGGCCGAAACCCTTGTGTTCTGCGGCAGTACGCGCCATTGCGCCTGCAAGAAAAAACACATCTCCCGGACCGGGGGGAGAGGTATCCGACGCGGCCCGGGAGACGATGGAGGCTTATGTGTTCAGGTTATTAAATCTGCGGACTGAGTGCGCCCGCTTGAAAGTCTTGGAGCTTAGAGATCAAAGTCGACCATGTCGTAGCGGCGCAGGAGAGTTCCGATTTCCGTCTTGTCGACCTTCTTGAGAATTGCGCGGATAACCGGCTTGGTGATGAACTTGGGCAGAGGCAGCTTCATATCGGTGAGGCGGCGGCCGTCCATGAGCTTCTTGGTGCTCTGCATGAGGACACGCACATCGTAGACGGAATTGAACACCTCTGGCACGCCGCGGTCAACGTGGCAGAGGGTATAGACAGCTTCCATTGCGGTGCGCACGGAATACTCCGTGGTGAACACGGTGTCGCGGAAGGTTTCGGCGTGGTTGCCGATGAAGGCAAAGTTGACAACGCCGTTGGGGACGACATCGGGGCGATCACCCTTCTTGCGGCAGATGAAATATGTCGTAACTCTCGGCAGCATGACCGGGACGCAGTTGCAGCTCTTTGCGGCCAGCTCGTCGATACGCTCCACGGGAACGCCGAGATGATACAGCCACTCGCGTGCGATCTCCTCACCGGTGCAGTCGCGCATGCGTTTCTTGACATAGTCGCCGATGCGGCTGGTGTACAGGCCGTATATCCAGACCACGCACTGATCCTTCGGCTGCACCTTGAAGTGCGGCTGGCGGTTGACGGTCCAGCTGAGAAGCCAGCCGGAGTCGCGTGCCGTGACGATACCGCCGGTTGCGACCTTGCCGCTTCTTACATCGCGCTTGCAGATGGCCTCCATGTACGGGATAATCTCCTCGTCAAGCGTTGTGAGCGTTGCGGACTCCCACTGTGTGAGCTCCGGATCCTTCAAGAACTCGTCGGGATGGCCGAAGCTCGGATCCTGGCGGGCGATATTCTGCCACATCTTCCAGCTGTCGCCGACTGAGGTGTCAAAGCCGGGCGCAGTGTGGTGATCGCCGATTGTGGCATTGGAGCAGTTGGAGCCGTTTGTGAAGAATACGAGCGTGTTCTCATCTATGTCCATGCTCTTCGGCTCGCCCTTTTCAAGATACTCTATCTTTGTGGCGACCTTGCGGGCATGGTTGATGTCAAATATGACGTTGGTGCCGGTGGTGCTGAACATGAACTTCACGCCGTGATCGCGCAGGTACTTGATCATCGGGAGAATCATGGACTCATACTGATTGTACTTTGTGAACTTGAGCGCCTTGAGCGTGGGCAGACCGCCGATATGATGGATAAAGCGGTGAACGTATTTTTTGACCTCGAGTGCGCTGTGCTCGTCCTTGAAGGCAAACATTGTGCGCCAGTAGGTCCAGAAGTTAGAATTAAATACCTCGTCGGTCCAGATTTCGTTGATGGCCTTCCCGTAGAGATCCTCGTCCTTCATGAAGAAGAGCTTCATTATCTCCATGCACGCGGCGTCGGACAGACCGAATTCGCCGTCTGTATGGGCGTCCTTGCCGCGCTTTTCGGTCACACGGCAGAGAGAGTAGTTCGGGTCGTGCTTGTTGAGCCAGTAGTATTCATCCAGAACGGACACGCCCTCCGTCTCGATAGAGGGGATGCTTCTGAAGAGATCCCAGAGGCATTCAAAGTGATTTTCCATCTCACGGCCGCCGCGGATGATAAAGCCCTTGTCAACGTTCAAAATGCCGTCGCAGGCGCCGCCGGCAACAGGCATGTCCTCCATGACGGTGATGTTCTCGCCGGGCATCTGTGCGTCACGGACAAGGAAGCATGCCGCCGCAAGACCGGCAAGGCCGCCGCCGATTATAACGGCGTTTTTCTTTTCGATTCCTTCGGGTTTTTCGGGGTGCGCGAATGCTTCGTAGTTTCCGTTGCTGTAATACATAACTGAACCTCCCGTAATTTAATTTTATCTTATCTCATTGCAATGCAATGAAAAATACGAGATTAATATAATTCCGGCAAGACCCTATTGCCTGCCGAAACGCCCCGAGAGCGTCTGCAGTCCGGCACGGTCGAGCAGAATAATCCTGCCGCGGCCTGATTTGATAAGCCCCGTGCGCCGCAGATAGTTTATCTCGCGGCTTACCACCTCTCTTGTCGTGCCGAGGTGGTTTGCAATGTCCTCGTGAGTGATAAAGGCACAGTCACCGTTTTGCTGCATGGAGATCTTCAGCAGAAATCCGGCAATCTTGGCGCGCAGAGGACAGAAAAAGTAATCGCTGATGTTGTTGAGAATGTCCTGCGCGTTGCGGGATGAGGTCTCGATGATATATTCTGCCGCCGCCGGACAGCAGTAAGCCAGGCGTGATAGCTCCGCACGGTGAATATAGGCGAGGGAGACCTCGCTCATCGCCTGAAGCTGCGGCATTATATCCTGAGGACGGGCGCTGTCTGCCGTGAGAATATTAAAAACATCTCCCGGGTGCATGATTAATATGCTGACCTCTCTGCCGCTGCCGGAGACCATATAGACCCTGATGACGCCGCACAGCACTATCAGCATGCCGTCCTTCTTATCACCCGAAAACGTGACAGACTCTCCGGCACTGCAATGCTTGTAAACAAGCCCCGCTTCAAGCTGCTGCCGCTGCTGCTCAGACAGAGCCTGCCAGAACGGGAGCACGGACATTACTTCTTTTGTACACTGCATATATTGTCACTCCTTATGCCATATCCGGGTTATTCAGAATTTGTTACCACATATAACAGATGTTAATGCCTATAACATCTACGGGCAAAAAATAACAGAACGCGACAATAAGCGAGGTGATGTTTATATTTTATCAAACTTTTTGCCGAGTTCTGTATCAAAAGTTACATAAATACCTGATTTTTCATATCTGGGAAAGATTTCGGTTTTTTTAACAAACTGACTGATCGTTTTTTATGTATTTTGCGATAAGCGAGGCCGTTATGCGCACAATATCCTCCGGAGAGACGCCGAACGATATGTTTTCATACAGCGTGGTTCCGGTGTAGGCGTTGAGAAGAATCTGATAGATGGCATAGATATTTATATCCGCCCTTATTGACCCGTCCGCCACACCGTCCTTGAGCGCCTTGAGCGCGGGGATCGGGATCTCCTTGTCGTAATGCTTCCAGAAAACGTTGTTCATTCTGCGGTCGGACTCCTCGTCAGGGTTGAAGCGATAGGTGAACATCTCGTGCGTGTACCTGTACCAGTTCGGAAACTCCTCGTAAAGCGAATAGTAAGCCTCCATGCATGCCACAAAGCGCTCATAGCCCGTTTTGCCCTCATTGCTGCCGGTGTATCTCTCGTAAAAATACTTGTAGAACTCAGTCAGGGCATATTTCCAGATGCGGAGTATGAGCTCCTCCTTGCTGCCGAAGTAGCGGTACAGGGACATCTGAGAGAGATTCACTTTCTTTGCGATCTGGCTCATGCTGGTCGCGGCAATGCCGTTTTCCATGAACATATCCAGTCCTGCCTCGATGGCGCGCTGAATATTGTCCTGCCGCTCTTCACTCTGATTCATGGCATCCTCCGTCGCGGCGGGGGATATCCCCCCACCGGAATTTGCGATCTGTCGCGCTGATTATTTTTTATCCTCGCCCTCGTTCTCGGTTTTATTCTCGCCCTCGTCCTCGCTGCTTTCAGGCTCCTCTGCGATGAGCGCGGTGAGATCGGCGGGCGTAAATACGTACGAGCTGTCGCAGAACTGGCAGTTGACCGTGCAGTCCTTGCCCTCGGCGGCGAGAGATTCCAGCTCCTTGCGGCCGACGGAACGCAGCGCCTCCGCCACGCGCTCACGATTGCAGTAGCAGCGGTAGCCGACAGGCTCCTCTTCAACGATGTGGTGCTCAAGTCCGCGCAGAACCTGCTCGAATACTGCCTCAGGACCGTCCTCGTCGAGAATGGTCGTCAGCTGGTCCATCATGAAGATATTCTCCTCAAGCTTCGAGATAAGCTCCTCCGCAGCGCCGGGCATGAGCTGCACGATGAAGCCGCCCGCGGCCTTTATGCTCTTGTCCGTATCGACCAGCACGCCGAGACCGCAGGCAGATGGCACCTGCTCGCTCTCAAGGAGGTATGAGGTCAGATCCTCGGCAATCTCGCCGCTTACAAGCTCGGTAGAGCCAATGTACGGCTCTTTCAGTCCTATATCACGGCTGACGGTGAACATACCGTCATGGCCGACGGCGCCGCCCACATCAAGCTTGCCGTCCTGACGCAGGGGGAGCTCAATGCCCGGATTTTCAACAAAGCCGCGCACATAGCCCTCAGAGTCCGAGACCGCGATAACGCTGCCGATAGGGCCGCCGCCGTTAATTCTGATAGTGAGGGTGCCCTTCTCCTCCTTCATCGCGTTGCCCATCAGCGACGCTGCGCACAGTGCGCGCCCGAGCGCGGCAGAAGCCGTGGGGGAGCAGGAGTGAATGTCCTTTGCCCGCTGTACGGTGTCTCTTGCGGTTATAACCGCCATTTTTATCATGCCGTCACCGGCAGTTGCTCTGATTATTTTATCCATTTTATAATCCTCCGTGTGATTATTGCGACCGGCGAAATTAACGCTATTATTTAACCCTTTTCGCCGTTATAAACTGCCTGCCGAGACTGCACTGCGGCCCGTCCGTGCGCAGCTGCGCATCAGTGAAGCCGTGCGCCTCAAGCAGAGCCTTGAGTACGGAAAAATCATGAATATATTCCGTGTGCTCCTCGCTGTCACGCCGCCAGAGCGCGCCCTCACGTGAGAAAATGTCCATCCCGTAGCCGATGCTCGCGTTTTCCCGGTCGATCTCGGCGCGCCACAGACACAGCACGTCGTCCTTCTCGTCAACGTAAATCTGCCCGTCCATAGAATCCAGCCACTCCGGGGAACGTATGTCGAATATGAGAAGCCCGTCCGGCCGTATGAACAGACGCAGCCTGTCAAATACAGTTGCGAGCGACTCGCCGGGGATGTAATTCATCCCGTCGAGCGAGCAGTATGCGGCGTCCACCGTCCCGTAGAGATCGAGCGTGCACGCGTCCTGACACAGGAAAAGCGGCGGGGTCTCAAGAGCGTATGATTTCTCGCGCGCCTGCATGAGCATATCCACCGAGGCGTCAACCGCGATAAGCTCGTATCCGCGCCTTGCCATCTCATAGGTGAGCGTACCCGTGCCGCAGCACAGATCCAGAAGCAGCCGGAACTCGCCGCCGTCCGCTGAGAACAGCTTTTCATAATAATCAGCAAACTCGCCGTAGGGCACGTCACCTGTCAGTTGGTCGTACCATGCGGCGAGCGGTCCGTAGCAGCTCACTTTTCTTCACCTTTTTTAAGACGCTCGAATGCGATGGCATAGCCGCCGCTGCCGTACTGCAGTGAACGGTTGACGCGGCTTATCGTCGCGCTGGACGCACCGGTCTCGGTGAGTATGTCGCGGTATATCATGCTGTCGTCAAGGCAGGAGGCAACCTGAAAGCGCTGCTCCATAGCCATCAGCTCCGACACGGTGCACAGATCGTCGAAAAACTTCATGCACTCGTCAACGGTGCGCAGGCTCAGTATGGCCTTGTACATTTCTTCATTTCTTTCCTTTTTCGGATGTTTGTTCATGGCACTCTCCAGTTTATAAATTACACTAAATTACACTATTACGCTTTTAATTAATGCATAAATTCTGCTTGATCCTGATTATATAATATTTATTTAATATTATAACTCGAAGCTTTCTCACGCCTCTTTTCACGTATATATCATACATCATCTCGCTAAAAAAGTAAAGCGCAAAAGAGGGAAAGAGAGAAAAATACTCACTGCGATTTTTCAGGCGTTTTACAGATATTTTCCTATCGGCTATTGAATTATGTCAACAAATTTGATATGATAAAATGAAAAATAATAAAAAGTGATGTGAGGCCCCGAGGGGGTGCGGCGATGACCGGCGGATGAGTGACGTTGGGGCGTCGGTGTGCTCCGGAGGGGAGATATAAGAGTACGAAGATGATATGTAAAGAATGGAAGATTCCGCTCGGAAAGCCGGAGATCCCGGATGAGCTTGTAAAGGCAGGGTATCCGCCGCTGCTTGCAGCGGTGCTTGCTCTGGACGGGAAAAAAACAAGGCAGCAGGCGGATGCAATGATAAGCGGGGGAGAGAGCTGCTTTTACGATGCAATGCTCATCCTCGGCATGGACAGGGCGGCAGAGCGTGTCAGGCAGGCGATTGAGCGTCATGAATATGTTGCTGTCTACGGCGACTATGACGTTGACGGCATAACATCGACATGCCTTGTCACGGATTATCTGCGCTCGCGCGGACTGAAGTGCCGGCCGTATATCCCGGACAGGATCGAGGAGGGCTACGGCCTGAATAATAAAGCGCTCGACAAGCTGGCAGCCGACGGCGTCAGCCTTGTTGTGACTGTCGACTGCGGCATCACGGCTGCCCTTGAGGCGGCGCATGCAAAAGAGCTCGGCATGGACATGGTTATAACCGACCATCACGAGTGCTGCGAGGGCAAGGAGCCGGATGCCGTCGCCGTCATAGACTGCCGGCAGAGCGGGGACACCTACCCGAATAAGGAGCTTGCGGGCGTCGGCATGGCGCTGAAGCTCGTGTGCGCGGTCGACGGGGACAGCGCCGCGATGACGGCAAAATACGCCGATCTCGCCGCCATAGGCACGATTGCGGACGTTATGAAGCTGACGGACGAAAACCGCAGCCTTGTGCGTCTGGGGCTTAAAAAGCTTGCCGGATCGCCGCGGCCCGGTCTGAGGGCGATGATGGCAAAAGCCAACGTGGACGGCAGCAAGATGAGCTCTGCCACGATAGGCTTTACGCTCGCACCGCGCCTGAATGCGGCAGGGCGTCTCGGCAAGGCGAGCACTGCGGCGGAGCTTATAATGTGCAATGATGACAGGCGCGCCGCGGAGCTTGCGGAAATTCTGCATAATCTCAACCTTGAGAGAAAAGACATAGAGGAAAAAATATGGGACGAGGCGAATAAGAAGCTTTGCGGCGAGAACCAGGATGCGCCGATAGTCCTGTCCGACGAGAAATGGCATCAGGGCGTAATCGGCATCGTGGCATCACGGCTGGCGGAGCAGTATTCGCTGCCCACGATTATGATATGCCTGGACGGCGACGTGGGCAAAGGCAAGGGCTCATGCAGAAGCTACGGCGGATTTAATCTCTTTGATGCGCTCATGGCCTGCTCGGAGCATCTTCAGGGCTTCGGCGGCCACGCCCTTGCGGCAGGCTTAAATATCAAAAAAGACAAGATTGAGGATTTTAAGGCGGCGCTTCGTGAGTATTATCAGAAGAACAGGCCCGAAGCTGCGCCGAAGGTAATCTGCGACATACGCATAACCGACCCGGCGCTCTTGAGCGAGGACAACGTCAGGGCGCTCGACATGCTCGAACCCTACGGCAACGGCAACCCGAAGCCCGTGATGTGCCTGTACGGCGCGAGGCTGGAGGAGGCGTCCCAGGTAGGCAAGGACGGGCTGCATCTGAGGATGAGAGTGTCGATAAACGGAGTGTCGTATAACTGCATCTTCTTCGGGCATACGGCAGAGGAGCTCGGCCTTAAAACCGGCGAGCGCATTGATCTCGCGTTTAACCCGCAAATAAACGAATATCACGGTTTTACGTCGGTGCAGCTGATTGTATCCGCCGCAAGACCGCATGACAGTCTGCCGCTGTGCGAAAAAATACTCGGCGATAAGAGCGGGGACGTGTTTGTATCCGAGAATCTGTGCCCGAAGTATGACGACTTTAAAATGATCTGGAAGGTCTGGCGCAGAACGGGAAAGGATTTCACCGTCGGCGAGGATGCAAAAGCTGTTGTCGGGCAGTGCATTGACGGGATGGAACCGGAGAAATTCTGCATCTGCCTTATGGCCCTGCGCGATGCGGGCTTATTAAAAAGTGACGACGGCAGAATATTCCGTGCGCACCGCGTTGAGATAGAGGGGAAAGCTGATCTCAACGGCACGCAGACGCTGCGCACACTCGGAATAACTGTATGAGGTGAGGATAAATGGCTGAAAACCAGGAACAAAGCCGTACATTGCTCGATCCCGAGGAGATGTACAGGGAGCTTGAGCAGAAAATAAAGGATTGCGGACACCCGATGAATCTCGGACGCATACGCGCGGCGTTTGACACGGCGTCCATGGCGCACTCCGGGCAAAAGCGCAAGGACGGTTCGCCGTATGTGACGCACTGCGTCGCGGCGGCTGAGATAACCGTCGACATGGGGCTTGACGAGGACTCCATCGTGGCGGCACTGCTGCACGATGTCATAGAGGATACGACGCTTACCCACGCGGATATCGCCCGCCAGTTCGGCGAGCCGGTTGCCGACATAGTGGAGGGCGTCACGAAGCTGACCCGTGTGCAGTACACCAGCAAGGAAGACGAGCAGATGGAGAACCTGCGCAAGATGCTCATGGCAATGGCCAAGGACATCCGCGTCATCCTGATTAAAATTGCCGACCGTCTGCACAATATGCGCACAATGGCGTATCAGACGCCGGAGAAGCAGCGCACAAAATCGCTCGAAACGATGGAGATATACGCGCCCATCGCGCACCGCCTCGGTATGCAGCGGGCAAAGTGGGAGCTTGAGGACTTATCCCTGCAGTATCTCGACCCGGCAGGCTATGAGGAGATAACCAAATCTCTTGAAGAGAAAATGCCGGTGCTGGAGAAATTCATGTCCTCCATGGAGGAGAAGATTCAAAAGCGCCTTGACGCAGAGGGCATAAAGTCCACGATATACTGCCGCATAAAGCATGTCTACAGCATATACCGCAAGATGTATGCGCAGAATCTGAGCATGAACGGCATATTCGATCTCTGCGCCTTCCGCGTTATTGTCGACACGATACCGGACTGCTACAACGTCCTCGGCGTGATACACGATATGTTCAAGCCTGTCCCGGGGCGCTTTAAGGATTATATCTCAACGCCGAAGCCCAACATGTACCAGAGCGTGCATACGACTGTCATAGGCTCCGAGGGCATCCCCTTCGAGGTGCAGATACGCACCTGGGAGATGCACCACACAGCGGAATACGGCATTGCGGCACACTGGAAATACAAGATGGGCGACAGCAGCGGCGTTGTAAAAACCGGCGATGAGGATAAATTCGCATGGGTGCGCCGCCTGCTTGAAAGCCAGCAGGATTCCGACGCGACGGACTTTTTCCACAACCTGAAGATAGACATGTTCTCCGACGAGGTCTTCGTCTTCTCCCCGAAGGGCGACGTTATAAACCTCCCCGCCGGCGCAACGCCCATAGATTTTGCCTACAGCATACACTCCGACGTCGGCAACCACATGGTCGGCGCGACGGTCAACGGGCGTATAGTCACCTATGATCACACGCTGCAAAACGGCGACATAGTCGAGATTCGCACGTCAAAATCCGCTCCCGGCCCGGGACGCGACTGGCTGACGATGGCAAAGAGCGGCTCTGCACGTACTAAAATAAAGCAGTGGTATAAGAAGGAGCGCCGCGAGGAGAATATCATCCGCGGCCGCACCATGCTTGAGGACGAGCTGCGCCATAACGACGTGGCACTGGAGGACGCGCTCGCCGAGGAGATAGTCGCGCCCATATTAAAGCGTCTCTCCTTTGCCGGAATTGACGATCTCTACGCCGCGATAGGCTACGGCGGCGTGACGGCGCAGAGAGTGGCGAACAGGCTGAGAGATGAGCTGTCCCGCGCAAACTCCAGACCCGACAGGAAAAACGTCGTCGATAAAATGTCCGAGGCCGCGGAGCGCCGCGAGCAGAACGCCCAGAAGCAGGGCAAGGCCGTGCACGGAATTCTCGTCGAGGGCCTCAGCAACTGCCTTGTCAAGTTCTCGCGCTGCTGCACGCCTGTCCCCGGTGATGACATAGTCGGCTTCATAACGCGCGGCCAGGGTGTGTCGATACACCGCAGCGACTGCGAAAATTATCATCAGCGCCTCAAGCAGCCGGAAAACGAGGGCCGCTGGGTCAAGGTCTCGTGGGCGCGCGAGATAACCGACAGCTATGTCACAACGATTGTGATAGTGGCAAAGGACCGCCCCGCACTCGTTATGGACATTGCGACCGTGCTCAACAGCCTGAACGCCAAGGTGAGAAATCTCGCCGCGCACGATACAAACAACGGCATCGGCGTGTGCACCATTTCGCTTGAGGTCAAGAACTCCGCCGAGCTTAAATACGTCATGGCGCGCCTGACATCGATACCCGGAGTCACGCGCGTAGTGAGAAACGGCAATAACGAGATAAAATAAATATAATAAAAATAATATAAATAAGGAGAAGTGACATGCGAGCTGTATTAACCCGCGTGCGTTCCGCCTCGGTAGAGATAGAGGGCAGGATAAAAGGGGAGATCGGAAAAGGATTTCTCGTGCTGCTCGGCGTACATGAGGAAGACGGCGTGAAAGAGGCTGAAAAAATAGCCGACAAGATATGCGGACTGCGCATATTTGAGGACGAAAACGGCAAGATGAACGTAAACCCCATAGACGCCGGAGCGGCAAATCTGCTGATAATCAGCCAGTTTACGCTCTTTGCCGACTGCAAATCAAGGCGCCCCGGCTTCTCGAAGGCGGCACGCCCGGATACGGCGATACCGCTGTACGAAAAGGTGATAGAGCTGTGCAGGGCGCGCGGCTTTAACGTACAGACCGGTGAATTCGGTGCTGACATGCTCGTCACATCGGAAAATGACGGCCCTCTTACTATATTATTAGATACAAAGGAGCTTTGAAACATGCTTATAAAATCCATACCCGTCGGACAGATTGAAACCAACTGCTATATCGTCACGGATGAGAACACGCTTGACTGCGTCGTGATAGATCCGGGCGATGAGAGCAACACCATTCTTGATTATCTCGAGGACAACAAGCTCAAGTGCAGAGCGATACTGCTCACGCACGGGCATTTTGATCACACGGGCGCAGCAGACGCCGTGGCGGAGGAGACCGGCGCGACTGTCTATCTCAATCCGCTCGACGACGCGAAGAACGACCGCTCGCAGTACCTGCACTACACTCTCCCCGAAAACGGCAAGTATTACGGGGACGGCGACACCGTCGATGTCGCGGGTCTGCATTTTGAGGTCATCGCAACTCCGGGCCACACGGCAGGCGGTGTAACGCTCAAGTGCGGCGATGCGCTCTTTGTCGGCGACACGCTTTTCAAAGGCAGCTGCGGCCGCGCGGATCTCCCCGGCGGAGATATGGAGGCGGAGCTTGAATCCATCAAAAAGATCTGCTCCCTCGAGGGCGACTACGAGGTCTACCCCGGCCACATGGACTGCACCACGCTCGAGCGGGAGAGACTTTTCAATTACTACTGCCGCGTGGCAATGGGCAAATAATTTTATTAAAAAATAAGCGAATTATATTATTTATTTAATATAAATCCGGAACAATAGATGCGCTTTTGCAGTCATAATATTTACCGGCTGCAAAGGCGCCTAATAAGCTGATGAGGTGATTATTTTGCAGGAACCGACACTTATAATACTTGCGGCGGGCATGGGCAGCCGCTTCGGAGGGCTCAAGCAGATTACTCCGGTTGACGATTTTGGCCATGCCATCATAGATTTTTCGCTTTTCGACGCATACAGAGCAGGCTTCCGCCGTGTCGCGTTTATTATCAAGCACGAGATAGAGGAGGATTTTAAAGCCGTAGTCGGAAAGCGCGCGGAGAAATATTTCAAGGTCGATTACGTCTTCCAGCAGCTCGATCTTCTGCCGGAGGGCTACAGTGTTCCGGAGGGGCGCGTCAAGCCCTGGGGCACCGGCCACGCCGTCATGTGCGCGGCGGATGCCGTAAAAGGCCCGTTTGCCGTGATAAATGCAGATGACTTCTACGGCCGCACGGCGTACACCGCGCTTTATAATTATCTCACCTCCGAAAAGCCCGAGAACGAGCACGCCATGGTCGCGTATCTTCTGAAAAACACGGTCACGGAGAGCGGACACGTCGCGCGCGGCATATGCAGCGTTGAAAACGGTATGCTCACCGATGTGACGGAGCGCACGCATATAGAAAAGCGGGGGAGTGACGCGGCATATACCGAGGACGGCGAGAACTTCGTCATGCTCCCCGGCGACACTCAGGTGTCCATGAACTGCTGGGGCTTCTCACACTCCATGATGGACGAGCTTATAAAGCGCTTCCCGGCATGGCTTGACGAGAACCTCAAAACAAATCCCCAGAAGTGCGAATACTTCCTGCCCAGCGTCGCAAACGCGCTTATAAAGGCCAACGAGGGCAGCGTGCGCGTGCTCGACTGCCATGAGACCTGGTACGGCGTGACCTACAGAGAGGATCTCGCGGGCTTCAAGGCGGCGGTTGCAAAAATGCGCAGCGAGGGCATATATCCCGAAAAGCTCCTGGATTAATATTATTAATATATTAAAATCCCGGCTATCTACTTATTATAAAT
>CAVAPH010000054.1:0-12832 GCA_963590455.1 bacterium
GTATAACTGCCTTTGTGTAGGTGGAGCCTACGTCGCAGCCGCCGAAGTATTTCATATTTATTGCCTCCATTTATTTAATACAAATAAAATAAATAATATTAATTTATTGCTCCCCGTCTTCTGCGGCGGAGCATTTATTTTGCTTTACAGGGTTTTTTCTCCCGGATGCAGATATATAACCCGCATCCGATGATCTCTAAAAATTACATGCAGACTTCGTCTTCGAACTCAACGAGGGACGGGTCAACAGGCTCTGCACGCATAACGGTGCGCATGTACTCGCTGACCTTGTCGCGCATGGTGCGGCGGGAAACGGTACGCGGGTCCATAAGGTCATGCTCGACCCAGATGAGGTCATAGCCGCGCTCACGGCCCTGGTCATCAAGGATACCCTGAACAGTTGCCATGTTCTTGCATGCAACGTTCTGATACATGATGATGAGCTTTGCGTTCCAGTCTTCGCACTGTTTCCACAGCTCGTCGACAACGTTCTGGTAACCGCCGTTGGTGTGGCGACGCATAACCATACGCTCGTACAGGCGGGCGAGGTCGCGCATTGCCTCTTCCTTGTCCTCGGTCTCGAGGTGCTTGGTGAAGTTGAGGGACTCCATCTCAACGAGAACGTTGACGCCCCAGCAGTTAGCAAGCCAGTTGGAGAAGTTTGCATAGTAGTGAGCAGGGCAGGACCACACGATTGCGCGGTACTTCATCTTGCCGGGCCATGCTTCTTCCTTGTTCTCGTAGGCCTTCATGAGGATGTCGTTGACCTTCTTGACGGTCTTCTCTACGCGGGGATCGGCGCCGCCGTCCATCTCGTAGTTCCACTTGCGGAACAGCTCGTAGCACGGGCCGAGAAGCTGAGGATATGCGCTCTTGTTGACTTCCCACTTCTGAAGCTCGTAGTCCGTCTCCATGTTGAAGCGCTTGATCTGCTTGAAGTATGCATCCCAGTTCCACTTTGCGCCGGTCTTCTCTTCGATGAACTTGATGCATGCCTTGATATCCTCAGCGCCGCACTGCACGGTCTCCTCATCCAGGTAGCGGACGGGGAAGCAGAGGTGGAACACGGGGATATTGGGGAAGCGACGGCTGTAGTAAGAGGAAGCCATCGTAGAACCGTCACAGGGCATGGAGGAGGAGAGGAAGCATGCGCCCATGTGAGGCAGAGAGTCGGTGACAAGTGCGCCGCACTCGGAGGAAGGAACGGGGCAGCAGTCTGCGGGCAGGCCGTAGGACTCAACAGCGTCAATGTAAGGCACGCAGGTGAGCTGGTCTATCTCGGAGACGAGGAACACTGCCAGCAGCTGGTGTGGGAAGCCGTACAGATCGGGGAAACCGGCCATGATCTGACCCATGGTCATCTCATCGAACAAAACGGTTCTCTGGTTGAGAGCTTCGCAGTTGCCGTTCTTGGTATCGCACTTTGCGGAGAGAACGAGGTTCTCTGCAACGTAGCGGAATATATCGTAGATCAGGATATGGCTCATACGCAGGTTGGAGCCGCGCATACCCATAATGTTCTTGTCCATGAAGCCATGGCAGCAGAAGTAGGAAATCATCCAGCGGTAGTAGAGAGCGCTGTTGAGTGCGGGGATAAGATCCTTGGAGAAGGTCATCAGAAGCATGCCCCACATACGTGCCCACTCATAGAAGTCGTATGCAGTGTCCTTGATGCCGCGCCACTCACGGCGTACGGTTGCCATAGCGCCCTTTGCGTAGAGGCGGCCGAGGCTCTTCTCGCCGTTGAGTATACGGTCCTTCTTGCCCTCTGCATCGAGAGCCATGAAGTCCTTGTACTCGCCCTTTATACGCTCGCCGTCAGCCTTGAGGGTGTTTGCCCAGTTCTGGCCGAAAGCTTTCCAGTCAGTCTCTTTGAGCATGTCCCAGAAGATTCCGCCGACTTCCATCAGGTTCTTCTTCTGGTCTTCCCACTTCATCTCATCCTTAGCTTTCCAAAACTCAGGATTCGGGTATACTATCTTTTCCTTTTTAGCCATTATTCTTTGCCCTCCTCTTTGTGGATGCGTTTGATCTCAAGGGATTCAACAAAGGCCTGGACACGGGTGCGGAGCTGACCGGAGTTGCCGTTGTTGTAAAGTCTGTCTATGGAGAGGACAGGCCAGCCGTACTCGTCATGCATGATGTGGCTGACAAGTGCGCGCTCGAAGCCCCAGTAGTCGCAGTACTTCATCTGCTCGTAGATGATACCCTCTGCGCCAAACTCCTTGGCCAGACGGTCAGCGGTCTCACGGCGCTGGAGGACCTTCTCGTCCGCAATGTAGCGGGCGCACTCGGAGTGCTGCATGACATGCAGGCAGACCTGAGTGAGAGCATCCTCATCGTCCTTAAGCTCAATGACCTCGCGGCCCGGAGTGGAGCCAAAGCAGAAACGGTCGGATACGACCAATGCGCCGCAGCCCTCTATGAGCTTGGTCAGCTGAGGATCGTCTATCTCGGAGCCGACTATTGCAACACGTGCACGGAATGCCGGCTTCTTGTCGGGCTTGCGCTTCTTGAGCTCTTCAAGAGTCTCACGCAGCTTCGGCAGGATGAGTGCCTTCGGGCAGGTGTAGGTTACGAGGTTGAGAACATGGAACTCGTAGCCGGTGATGACGGGGTTCTCTGCCTTGCGCATCTCGGAAATCTCGGAGATGATGCGGCAGACCTCGTTGTGCTCCTCAACAGCCTTGCGGATAGCGGCATCGGAAGTGTCAACGCCGAAGGTCTCCGTAATTCTGTCGAGTACGCGCAGACGCATCTGCTTTACATAGGACTCGAGAGTGTAATCGGTAATTTTATAGGGGATATCGCAGTGGGTGACGAAGAAATTGGGCTTGTCGTTGACTTTGAGTATCTCAAAGTGCTCCATTGCACGGTTCATCATCGAGCAGGCATCAACGCCGATCATGGCGTCGAGGAACTGGTAGCCGCCCTCAATACCGCGCTCTACGAGTGCTCTTGCAAACTCGCAGGTGTAGTTGGACATGTAGTAGGTTGCGATGTCTATTGATCCTGTCTTCGGCGCGCGCAGACGCACGGAGAAGCAGTTGCCGACGTTCAGCAGTGCCTCGGGGACATGGTAGCAGGTATAACCGAGGGCGATGCCGCCGTCGGCCTGAGCCTGTTTCACCAGCTCATTGTCAGCATTCTCAAGCAGGCTTTCAAAGTAGATCAGATGCTTAAGATCTTTCAAATGTTACACCTCTTCTTTAAAGAATTTCTATTTTTCGGAGTGCTTCCTTCACTCCCGTGAGCATAACGGAATCCGCCGGCAGTTCAAGAACACTCTTGCCCTTGATGTCATTGGCGGCAAATGTGCTGTCCGCCGGGATGTATGCGAGAACATCCACACCGGGGACCTTGACCAGATCCTTCAGTTCGGGATTGGTCATGCGATTGACGATGACGCCTATCTTGTCGTAGCTGATAAGCTCATCCGCGACACCCTTGATTGTTTCGAGAACCTGCTCGCCCTTCTTGCTCTGGTCGGTTATCAGAAGCAGGTGGGTGACCTTCTCCATTACGCGGCGCTGAATCTGTTCAATTCCCGCCTCGCCGTCTATTACGACGTAGTCAAAGCTGTTTGCGAGTATCCCGATAACTTCCTTCAGATAGGAATTGACCTTGCAATAGCATCCGGAGCTTTCGGGACGGCCGATGGCCAGAAATGCGAAGCCCGGCATCTCAACCAGCGCGTCAAATATTCTGAAGCGCGCCTCGGAGAGCAGCTCAAGAGCTTCCTTGGTATCGCCGTTTTCGACACTGTCAACGATGCTCATACGAATGTCGTCCAGCGTCAGCTTAACGTCTACGCCAAGAGCAACGGAGAGACCGACGGCAGGATCTGCATCTATCGCGAGAATTCTTTTATCCGGGTATTTTTCAACAAGAAGCCTCACTATGGAAGCGGAAATCGATGTCTTTCCGACACCGCCCTTGCCGGCCACCGTAATAATCTTGGCCTTATTTTCCATTTGCGTACCCCCTTTGGTAAAGTGGGATTTTTACCCATGCATTATATTCGACATTATTTTATCACACTGCATTTAAATATGCAAGTTAAACACTAAAAAAATGTTTAGAGGCCTGTTTTTTGGATAAATTTATTGAAATAATTCTCGCTTTTACCAATTTGTTGTTTAGACAAAGTTTTGTCATTCGTATGATTAAATATATTAAACCAGAGTTAGTTTAGGCTTATTTTGTAAATCATGTCAGGCAATCACGGCGATAAGGCGAAATTTTCAGGCAAATTATTCTAAAATATTCTCAAATATTGCCGCAGGTTAATTTCGGCAAATCCGACAATTTGACTGTGATAGTTTTGACACATGTGCTGAAAATGACAGTTCAAGTTGACTTCATAAATTTCAGGGTTTAAACTTAAATAAGTCATATCCTGTAAGTCAATAACAGAAAGTGAGGTCTTATATTTGAGAGACTTAAAACACCTGCTCTTTTTTGAGAATCTCCTTACACAGGCGAATAACGAGCTTGTACAAAAGGCCTGCAGTGAGGGACGGCATGCACTGGCGTATAACTGCTCGTACATACCCGAGCCGCTGCTGAACGTTGACGGATGCTTCAGCGTACGTCTGCGTGCGCCGGGCTGCACCAACCCCGACCTTGCAACGTATTATATGACAAACCGCTCCTGCCCGTATTCCAAGAGCATCCTTGAGCGTGCTTTTGAGGGCGGTTATAATTTTATTGACGCGCTTCTCGGTCAGGAATGCTGCACGACTATGAACAGAATGGAGCAGTATTTCGAATACTGCAAGCTCATTCCGAACGAGAAGTTTTTTGCAAGCTACATGGACATGCCGCTTAAGAAAACCGAGTGGCACGCCGGTTATTACCGCCGCCAGGTGGAAAAGAAAATAATCGAGCCGCTTGAGAAGACCTACGGCATAGATTTTTCTGAGGAGAAGCTGCGCAAGGCGCTCGATATTCACAACGAGGTCTGCCGCATTATCACGGCGCTCGGCAATTACAGAAAGCTTGAAAATCCGCCGATAACAGGCTATGAGTTTCATGTGATACAGCTTGCAACTCTCACCTGCCCGAAGGATATGCTGCTGCCGTATCTGCGCGAGACGCTTGAGGAAGTGAGCCACCGCGAGCCGGACGCAAAGCCGTTTTACCGTGCGCGCGTCATGGTCGTCGGCTCTGAAATAGACGATCCGGATTTCACGAAGCTGCTGGAGGGCTGCGGCGCCTATGTTGTGGCTGACCGCTACTGCTTCGGCTCCATACCGGGCAGAGAGGAGATAAACGTCGCGCCCGGCAAGAGTGTGCTGGAGGCGATAACCGATTATTACGTATACGAAAACCAGTGCCCGCGCGCAATGGGGCCTGAAAAC
Organism: bacterium; assembly: GCA_963590455.1. Taxonomy (GTDB): domain Bacteria; phylum Bacillota; class Clostridia; order Oscillospirales; family Oscillospiraceae; genus Limivicinus. The sequence goes on from CAVAPH010000054.1 coordinate 5,364, forward strand.
ATCGTAGGCAGAAAGCAGTATATCTACAAGCTCGCCAAAGAATACAGGGCCGACGGCATCATAGTGGAGAACATGAAGTTCTGCGAATACTGGGGCTATGAGCGTGCACAGGCCGCACAGTGGTTCAGCGAGGGTTTTGAGTTGCCCGGCACCATGCCCGTATGCCAGATAGAAAAGGATTACACAAACGCCGCCACGGGACAGCTGCGCACGAGATTCCAGGCCTTTGTCGAGTCGCTTGAAATAAAGCGTATTCAGGCAGGTCTCTAAGGGGGTAAGCGATTATGTGGAAACGTAAAATCAGTCTGAAAGAGCAGTACGGCACACTCTCGCACTTTCTGCGCGGAGATGAGCCCTGCCATTATATCGGGCAGCGCTACATAGAGGGGACGAATATTTATGCCCGCCGTGAGTGGCGCGGCGTGAAGGACACGGGTTACGCCTTTTTCCGCTGGCTTGTCACCTGGGGCAAGATGGGCGGGCTTGTGCTGCGCGACCCCGTGCGCATGGTCAAGGCGTTCTGGAAATACCGCTGGCTGAGCGCGTATCTTGTCTCCCCGTCGATGGTGGACAAATGGACGGAGGGCGACCGCGGCATGGCACTGCGGGCGGACCTGACGGCGATTGACTGCATGATTTCCGACTCTATCGACACGCTCTGGAATGAGATCAGGGCAGACCGCCGTTTCGGCGAGACGAAGTGGACGGATGTCACGGTTGCATTTGACTACACGCTGCCGAAGCATCTCATATTCGGCTTCCCCGGCTGCTATGCCATAAACATGCAGCAGCACGCGGCCTTCATGCTACCGCTGATGAGAAAGCAGCTCGGCTGCTACTACGTTGACCAGTCCGTGAGCTGCGGCATACCGGGCGACATGTGTACTCTGCCGCTGGTTGAGGTCGGCGTCGCGGTGGAGGGCGAATATCCCGACATCGGCAACTTCTGGATGACGACGAATAATCCCTGCGACGCAAACATGATGGACAACAACGCCATGTACCGCGCCCTCTCGTCAAACGGCAAAAAGGCTGTCTTCGCCCTGACAAGCCCGCTCATGTACGATGACCCGACGACGAAGGAGCTTGGCGTGCACGAGATTGAGACCGCGATAGAATTCATGGAGAAGCAGTTCGGGCGCAAGTTCGACTGGGATGCCTTTATAAAGCACTGCGAGGCCACAAACCAGGTCAACCGCGAGGAGACAGAGCGCTGGGATATCTATTGCCACACCTCAAACGGCTGCCTCAACGCTGTCTGCCAGGGCATGTACCGCATTTACTTCTATCAGCAGGGCGGCACAAAGTATTTCTCCGAGTCATCCAAGAAAATACTCAAGCTCTTCAACAAATGCGTCGAAGAGAAAATACATCCGTTCCCGAACACCCGTCACCGCGCGCTCGCATGGTCCTGCGGTTCGACATATTACTGCCATGGCGTGGGCTGGCTGTACAACTGCTGGGGCATACTGTGCGTAATTAATATGGACTCGCTGACCGGACATAATCTTATCGACACCGAGGACAGAGACACCATGATGGAGGATCTCGCGGACTGGTACTCTCACACTCCGATGCGCACCCACACCGTCGGCGGCAACCGCCATCTCATGCAGATGTGGGAAACGGCGGAGAAATTCAACTGCGACACTATTATTATGTATGACGACATCGGCTGCAAGGGTATGGCCGGCGCGCAGGGGCTTCTGGAGGAGGAATTCACCAAGCACCGCGACAGATTTAATATCATATGGATGCCGCACTCTCTGATGGACTGCCGCATAGTGCCGACAAACGAGGCGCGCAAGGCCGTCAATCAGTACATGACAAACGTGCTGCATGAAGAGCCGGTTGATCCCACCCTCGTCGATTTTGACGACACTCTCGGCTGGTAAAATTATCGCTTATTAATACAGGAGAAGCATTATGAAACACGTATTAAAAATTATGGCCGTGCTTTTAGCCGCACTCGGCGGATTATTCGCGGTGTATTATTTCAATCTGGATATGAAGCTCATGCGCTCTGTCGTTCTGCCCTTCCTGGACAAGCACTATGACAGCGTCAAGCGTGAGCACCTGATCTGACAGGGGGCTGAATTTATGCAGAAGAACAGCAACATACATCCGCGTGCGCTCACTGACGAGGAGAAGGCCAACCGCAATGCAGATATATACGACAGCTTTGCAAACTATCTCTGCTTCTGCTCAAAATGCGGCTACCTCGACAAGAGCAATATGTATCTCATGCGCGCAGAGTCCCGCGTGGCGAAGATGAACTCTGACAAAGCAAAATGCCCCAAGTGCGGAGAGGTCGCATGGATACTCGGCTACCCCGCCGACACCGACACCGGCTTTGTAAAGTTCTGATTATATCCCCTGAATTATTTCGGCAGTCCGTGCTTTTTACACGGGCTGCCTTTTATTTTTGCCCGTTTCTCAAGCGGCGGCAAATATAACGGAAATATTAATTTCTTCAAATATTCCTTGTCATTATCCCCCCCTTGTGCTACAATGCACCATGTATGTGTAAATTGACATAATGCGCCTTTTTGTACACATCATAGTGAGCAAAAAATGCCGCAAGGCAGTGATTCAGCGCGGCGCGCGAGTTTTATTATATTTTATTTATAAAAATAAATAATCATCGTCTGCCGCAAGGAGGATAAACATGTTCAAGAAAAAAGACGACAGCACTGAAAATGTTCAGCGTGAAGCAGTGCAGTCCGTAAAAGAGCCGGAAAAGCTTGACAACCCTGTAATCGAGCGTGAAAAGAGACGCCGCAGCGCGAAGAACCGCCGCGTCATGACCGTGCTCGACAGGCTGTTCGGTTTCATTCTGGTGACCGTCCTTGTCGTGGGCGTTGCCGGTCTCGGCGTTGTATATATATTCGAGCGTGGGCCTTCCACATCCCTGACCGAGCTTTTCGTCAGAACGATGCAGGAGACCAGACGTTTCGGCTTCATGTCGAATATATTTCTGAGTGATTCCGAAGTGTCCGAGATGCGTTCGAAGCAGAGCAGCGACACAATTCAGGAATTTGACTCCTCTCTTATTAAAATAGGAAGCGCCGATGCGTCAAGTGACGGCACGGATTACATTCAGGCCGAGGATGATGACGGAGACGGCATCATTTTCGAGGAGATCTCGCAAAACGGCTACACCGGCTATCTCATAACCGTGCTCGACCCGAAGCGTATAATTCTCGGCGCACCTGACAACTACGGCAGCGTCGGCCTCACCCTTGAGGAAATGGTTGAAAAGTACGACGCACTCGGCGGCATAAACGCCGGCGGCTTCCAGGATGACGGCGGCTCCGGTCTCGGCGGCGTGCCTGAGGGTCTTACTCTGGTTGACGGCGAGAGCGTGGGTAAGACCTCGAGTGAGAGCATGTTCGTCGGCTTTGACGATGACGGCGTTATGTACGTCGGATATTTTGACGAGTGGAGCGCAGCACAAAACGGCATCAAGAACGGCGTTTCCTTCGGCCCGATACTCATCATGAACGGCGTGGCCGTCGATGCGGACTCTCTGCCCAGCGGCGTTAACCCCCGCACATCCATCGGCCAGCGCGCTGACGGCGCTGTTCTTATGCTCGTCATAGACGGCCGACAGGTTCACAGCATGGGCGCCACATACTCCGACTGCCTCAACATCATGCTCGACCACGGCGCAGTTAACGCCATAAACATGGACGGCGGCTCCTCCACAAGCATGTACTATAACGGCGATTACGTCAATCGCAACTCCAGCCAGGCCGGTGCCCGTCCTCTCCCCTCCGCATGGCTCTTCAAGTAAACGGGAGGTAAGATGTGATGAACAGAAGAAAAGAAAAGCGCGGCAAGATTGCCTACTGGTCTCTGCTGCTTATATATACCGGTGTTCTGATTGCAATCTCCGTTCTTGCGCTCAAGGCAGTGTGGAGCTTTGCAGAGCAGTACCAGGCCTCCCAGCCGGAACCGGTTGTTGAGGAATACATCTCCGGGCTCAACAAGAATCTCTTTGATGCCGGTGTCACCGACACGATCTCTGCAATGGAGCATCCCGTGCAGACCGATGAGGAGGTTCAGGCGGCAGTTCAGGAAATTCTCAACGGCGAGATTACCTACGCGCGCACCACAAGTGACGACTCAAGCATGAACTGCTACGCCATAATGTGCGGTGACAACAGCTTCGGCAAGGTCTATCTCAAGCATGATGAGACTAAGAGCGCAGACTTCAGCGTCTACGGCAAGGAGATAACACTCCCCTTTGATCTGCGCCCCTATGTCATTGCCAAGGAAGAGTTTGATTTCACCGGTCTCTACACCGCCGTTGAGGTCACGATTCCCTCTGATTACTCCGTCTCGCTCAACGGTCATGTGCTCGGCAGCGAGTATATCAAGGAGAGCGGCATAAAATATGACTGCCTTGAGAGCTATTACTCGATAAACCCCAATCTCCCCACCAAGGTGACTTATTACTTTGATAAGCTCATCGGCCACATGGATCCCGTTATTTACGATGCCAACGGTCAGGAGTACACGATAGACGAGACGAAGGACGATTCCCAGTACATCACGACCTGCTCCGGCGCACAGCTTGAGCGGCTTGACGAGTTCTGCGAAGATTTCATAGAGCCGTACCTGAGATACACCTCCGGTATTATGGGCGAGAACTCCCAGAACGGCTACTGGGCACTGCGCGAATATATCCGTGCGGACAGCGACCTCGACAAGCGTCTTTTCGAAGCGCTCGACGGCTACAGTTGGGCACACACCTACAGCTTCAAGCTCGACTCCTATAAGCTCACAAGTGCCATTGACCTCGGTGAGGGATATTACGTATGTGAGGTAACCACGGAGACGACCTCCAGCACCCAGGCATACAGCGAGATGAAGGACACTGAGAATTTCAAGATACTTGTTTCCGACGACGGCACCGATATGCTCGTTGAGTCCCTGCTGTGATTTAATAATTTAATATTTATAATAACAAGTGCGGCACTGCCGCACGGAGGATCTTATGGAAGAAAAAGAAGCGGATTTTCGCTCTCTTGCCGTGATTTTGCCGTCTCTCGATCCTGACGGTAAAATTCTCGGCGTAATAGACGGGCTGGAGGAGCAGGGCTTTAAGCACATTGTCGTTGTCGATGACGGCAGTGATGAGGAGCATCAGAAATACTTCGAGCAGGCATCTCAGGCCCATCCGGACATTACGGTGCTGCACCACGGTGTGAACCGCGGCAAGGGGCGCGCACTGAAGACTGCTTTCAGCTACGTTGCTGAGAACATCCCCGATGCCCCCGGCGTCATCACCATTGACGGCGACGGGCAGCATCTGACGCCCGATATAGTCGAGTGCGGCAAGCGTATGCTCAGCGAGGTTGACAAAGTCGTGCTCGGCTGCCGTGACTTCAACGCACCCGGTGTGCCGCCGAGAAGCGTGGCCGGCAACAAGACCACTGCAAGGCTCTTTCGCCTGTGCTACGGCATAAAGCTCTCCGACACGCAGACGGGCCTGCGCGCAATACCGAGGAAATATCTCGATGCCTTCTGCAAAATAGAGGGCGAGCGCTTCGAGTACGAGACCAACATGCTGCTGAACATGAAGCGCATGGGAATAGAATTCTACGAGCAGCCCATCGCCACGGTATACGACCCCGAGGATTACAGCTCGCACTACAACGCGATAAAAGACTCCTGGCGTATTTTCAAGGTCATGTTCAAGTTCATGGCAAGCTCGCTTGCGTCCACGGTGATAGATCTCTTCGTCTTCTATCTCGTCATGAAGCTCTTCGGCGCGTCAGTCGGCAAATATTCGGAGCTTCTCGCAACCGTCGTCGGCCGTGCGTGCTCATCGTTCGTAAACTTCAGCGCGAACAACGCGGTTGTATTTGAGAACAAGACCGGATACCGCCGCGCTCTCATCCGCTACTACTGCCTGTGCATCCCTCAAATGCTCGTGTCGGCCGGGCTTGTGACGCTGATTAATGAGCTCCTTTCAAACTCCGCCCCTATCATCGCCACAATAGTAAAATTCGTCGTAGACACCTGCCTTTTCTTCATCAGCTACCAAATCCAGCGCGAATGGGTATTCTCCCAGAAGAAATAATAAGATTAACTGCTCCTCTGTATATTAAAAGAGGAGCAGTTTTGTTTTACTCTCTAAGCGTGCAAAAGAGCATAATATTTAAAACTCAAGCAGCGCCCTTTTTAGGGGGCGCTGCTCTTTTTGAGAAGGATGTCCTGATTTTGCTCAGGTGTTGTATTTTTTCTTTTTCTTCATCGTGGTGCTGATGCCTACTGCGATGAAGGTGATGCCGACGGCGCCGAGTGCCCAGATGGGCCAGTTGAGCTGACCGGTCTGAATGAGGCGGCGTGTGTTGGTGATGGTGACTACGTTGCCCTGCGTTGTGTAGACAGGAGTATATCCGTAGGGGATATTCGTCTCCATGACCTGCCAGTTGCCGTAGGAGTGGAGATCCTTCCAGGAGTATGTCCAGTTGTTCGATGCATCGAGGCGGACGGTCTCAACGGCGGTTTTGCCGTTATAGAGGGTCACAGTGACATACTTGGGGCGCTCGAGCGTGGAGTCATTGCTGAAGACCTTTTTGACGGTGATGTCAAGCGGGAAGCGCGGATCGGGCGACTCCTTGGCGTTGTATATCGTGGTCGTATTGCCTACGGTCTCATAGCTGACTGTATAACCCTCGGGGGGATTTACCTCCTCCACGGACCATGTGTACTGCTCGGACAGACGGTCAAAGGTGTAGACCCACTGATTCTCTGCGCTCAGCTCTATGCTCTCTTCAACCTCGCCGTCCTTGAGGAGGTTTACGGTCACGCTCTCATACTCGTGATTCGCGTTGCCGTCGGACCAGACCTTGCGCACGGTGAGCTGGCTCTCGCTGTATGCCTCTACATGGAAGACCCAGTCTACCTCGCCGACGCGGTTGGCGTACTCGTTGCCGAGATCTGCGGGGACAGAGAGCTCAACCTTGATGGTTGTGGTCTCGCCGCTGCGGAAGGTGCCGAGGAGGACGTTTTCCTTCAGTCCGTCAAGCTGGTCGGGGGACGCCTGATAGATAAGCTCCGTGCCGTTCCAGACCTTCATGGACAGCTGCGCGAGAAAGTCCGACATGGTGGCGACATTCTCAGTCTCGGCGACTTTTTCGCTGAGGGGATTCGCGCTCTCGTCATGTGCTTCGGCTCTCATGTAGACAATGACGTAATCACTGTCAGTTGCGGCGTTCTTGAATGTGATCTCCTGCGTCAGCACGTCGCCGGGCATGACGTTTTTGAAGTTCTCAAACAGATCGGTCGCAGTGTACTCGCTGCCGGGCTGGAAATCAAAGCCGCTCGTAAAGCCGTTGAATGTAATGCTCGCCGTGTCCGCAAATGCGGAAACCGTAAGGCTCATCACAACGAGGAGCATGAGGACGAGCGAAAATATCTTTTTGCAGGATTTTTTCATATCTCCGCCTCCTTAT
>CAVAPH010000055.1:0-7071 GCA_963590455.1 bacterium
CAATCCGGTGCGCCGGACGTTACTCAGCGGCGACCTCTTTTATGATTTCGACTGCTTTCGCAAGCACGTCCATGGGGATGTTGAGTGCCGGGAGGAGGCGAACCTTGTCCTTTGCGGTGAGGCACAGAACGCCCTTTTCGATGCAGGCATTGACGACGTCACCGGCGGGCTTTACGGTCTTGATGCCTATCATAAGGCCCATGCCGTTGACGCTCTCCACACCTGCTGCGCCCTTGAAGGCGTCAAAGACGTATTTGCTCTTTGCGCTTACTTCATCCAGAAGCTTGTCATCTATCCTGTCGATAATGCTTATTGCAGCGGCGCAGCATACCGGGTTTCCGCCGAAGGTGGAGCCGTGGTCGCCGGGGCCCAGTACGTTCTGAAGCTTTTCACCCAGAAGCGTGGCGCCGAGCGGGAGACCGCCTGCAAGACCCTTTGCCGTGGAGACAACGTCCGGCTCAACCCCGAAATTCATGTAGGAATAGAACTTGCCGCTCCTGCCGTTGCCGGCCTGAACCTCGTCGAACATCAAGACGATATCATTTGCCTTTGCGTACTCGGCGACACCCTTGACAAAGTCCTTGTCGAGCGGGATGACGCCGCCCTCGCCCTGGATGCCCTCCATGAGCACGCCGGCGGCCTTCGTCTCCTCGGCGACCTTCTTGAAGCCCTCCAGATCACCGGCGTTTACATACGCAAAGCCCGGGGTGAGCGGCTGGAACAGCTCATGATAATGCTCCTGACCGGTTGCGGCCAGAGTCGTGAGCGTCCTTCCGTGGAAGCTGTTGACAAGGGTGATTATCGTGTAATATTCGCTGCCCTTTTTCTCGGCGGCATATTTGCGCGCGGCCTTGATTGCGCACTCGTTCGCCTCGGCACCGGAGTTCGAGAAAAAGACCTTCTTCATTCCGGTCTTCTCGCAGAGCTTCTCGGCGAGTATTGCGCAGGGGCTTGTGTAATAGAGATTGGAAGTGTGCTGAACCTTTGAAATCTGCTCGATTATGGCCTGCTGCCAGATATCATCAGCAATGCCGAAGGAGGTCACGCCGATACCGCTGCCCATGTCTATATATTCCTTGCCGTTCTCGTCCTTTACGATCGAGCCCTTGCCGCTGACTATCTCAACGGGGAAACGGCTGTATGTACCTGCAACGTATGCCTTGTCTGTCTCTTTTATATTTATATTATTATTCATCATTTTTACCTCCGCTAAACATTGTGCCGCAGCCCTCATTCGTGAGTAATTCAATAAGCACGGAGTGGGGGACTGTGCCGTTCATTATTATTACGTTCTTAACGCCCTCGTCTATGGCGTCAAAGCAGCTCTTGACCTTGGGGATCATGCCGCCGGATATTGTGCCGTCCTTGTAATAGCTTTCCGCCTCGTCCTTTGTGATTTCGGGGATCAGCGTTGACGGGTCGTTCATGTCGCGCATCACGCCGTTGATGTCGGTCATGAGTATGAATCTCTCCGCATTCAGCGCACCGGCGATTTTTGCCGCGGCAGTGTCGCCGTTTATATTATATACATTTCCGTCGCGATCACAGCCGATGGTCGAGACAACCGGAATATATCCTTTTTCGAGAAGATCAAATATAAGCCCCGGATTTATATGCGTAATATTGCCGACATAGCCCAGCCTCTCGTCCTTTATCTCGGCCTCGATCAACCTGTCGTCCACGCCGGAGAGGCCTATGGCCTTTGCCCCCAGCATTTCAAGATAATTGACAAGCGTCTTGTTTACCTTGCCCGCGAGAACCATCTGGACTATATCGACCGTCTCTCCGTCCGTCACGCGCAGCCCGTCAACGAATTCCGGCTTCTTACCGATTTTGCCCATCATCTCGTTGATTTCGGGGCCGCCGCCGTGGACAAGCACGACCTTTACGCCTATGGTCCATAACAAAACCAGGTCGAGCATGACCTTGTGCTTCAGATCCTCGTTCTTCATGGCATTGCCGCCGTATTTTACGACTACTATTTTGCCGGTGTAGCGCTTTATGTACGGCAGGGACTCTATAATGCTCTCTATCCGCTCTGCAGCGTTGCTCATTACTTCACCTCCGCCATCAGGTGCGATAATCGCCGTTTATTTTGACGTAGTCATAAGTGAGATCGCAGCCCCAGGCGGTCGCATCGGTTGAACCGGCCTTGAGGTCTATCAAAATCTCGATCTCGCTCTCAAGCAGAATCTTTTTCGCCGCATCCTCCGAAAAGTCGATGCCGGCACCGTCTGCGCACACGGCAACCTCGCCTGCAGCACTCTTGAACGATACGTCTATTTTGGTCACGTCGACGTCCGCGCCGCTGTAGCCTATAGCGCACAGCACACGCCCCCAGTTGGCATCCGCGCCGAACATTGCAGCCTTGACAAGTGAAGAGCAGATAACGCTCTTTGCAACGGTTTTGGCTGTTTTTTCATCAGATGCGCCGTGAACCTTGCATTCAAGAAGCTTTGTTGCGCCCTCACCGTCACCTGCGATTCTCCTGCACAGGTACATGTTCACGGTGTTGAGCGCCTTCATGAACTCGCTGTAATCCTCGCCCTCGCTGTCTATGAGCGCGTTGCCCGCCATGCCGTTTGCAAGTATGGTCACCATGTCGTTTGTCGATGTGTCGCCGTCGACGGAGACCATATTAAAAGTGTTCTTAATATCACCGGACAGCGCTTCTTGAAGGAGAGCCGGAGTGATAGCGACGTCGGTTGTTATAAACACCAGCATGGTTGCCATGTTCGGATGGATCATGCCGCTGCCCTTTGCTATGCCGCCGATATGGCAGGTCTTGCCGCCGAGAGTAAACTCAAGCGCGATCTCTTTCTTTACCGTGTCCGTCGTCATGATTCCCGCGGCGGCGGAGTCGGAGCCGTCCTTTGAAAGAGCTTTTACGAGAGCGGGAAGGCTGTTTTTAATAGGCGTGATATCAAGCTTTTGCCCGATAACACCGGTCGAGGCGACAACAACGTCATTTGCGCTGATGCCGGCCGTCTCAGCAAGAAGTGAGGACATCTGCTCGGCGATCTCTATGCCGTCGGCATTGCAGGTGTTTGCGTTTCCGCTGTTGCAGATAACGGCCTGTGCATAACCGTCGGAAATGTGATTTTTAGTTACGATGAGCGGAGCGCCCTTGACAAGATTTGTCGTATATACCGCGGCCGCTGCTGCGAGCTTTTCGCTGAATATAACAGCAAGGTCGTTCTTCGCCTGATTTTTGCGTATGCCGCAGTGAATTCCTGCTGCCGTAAAGCCAATGGCGGCGCATACACCGCCGGAAACTGTTTTCATTCTGATTCCTCCGTTCCCAAATTATACGTTAAGCCCTGTTTTCTCATCCAGGCCCAGAACTATATTCATGTTCTGAATTGCGGAGCCTGATGCGCCTTTTCCGAGGTTGTCAAATCTCGATATAAGCAGAATTCTTTCATCATTGCCGGAGACCGTGATGTGCATGTCGTCTCTGCCGCTGAGAGCTCCTGCCGACATGAAGCCGTTTTCATTGTCGTTGTCTATGAACTTTACGAGGCCGGTTTTATAATAATCGGAATAGACCTTCTTGATATCCTCGATGCCGCCGTTGATGTCCTTAGCGAAGAGAGGTACTGTCACCTCCATGCCGCTGTAATACGTGGAAACTACGGGGCAGAAGATCGGCGAAACAGTGAGCGAGCAGAGCTTAGCCATCTCCGGCAGATGCTTGTGCTTTTGCGTAAGGCCGTACATTCTCGGCGCTTGAAGCAGCGGATCCAACTCATCAGATTCGTATTCGGCAATCATGCCCTTCCCGCCGCCGGAGTAGCCCGTGAGCGAGAAGCAGGAGAGCGCCAGATCCTTCGGGATAATACCGCTCTCGGTCAAGGGTGCGACGAGAGATATAAAGCCGCTTGCGTGACAGCCGGGGTTCGCAATTCTTTTTGAATTTTTGATCTTCTCACGCTGACCGGTCAGCTCCGGAAAGCCGTAGACCCAGCCGTCACTTACCCTGTGTGCGGTAGATGTATCGATGATAACTGCACTGCTGCCCTCAGCCAGCTCAGATGCTTCCACGGCGGCAGCGTCAGGCAGGCACAGAAAAACAATGTCGGCGCTGAAAATGGCTTCCTTTCTTGCGGCTGCATCCTTTCTCACGGCTTCCGGGAGCCTGATGAACTCAATGTCACCTCGCTCCTTCAGACGGTCGTTTATACGCAGGCCCGTTGTACCTGCCCCGCCGTCAGTGAATACCTTTATCATATGTGATGCACCTCCAAGAAATGAAATAATATGCACGAAGTATACACGGCAAAATGCATATTGTCAAGTTTAAATTCGCTTATTATAAATATTTATTCATAATTGCCGACGCTGGCGGCTGCATATATTTATCTCTTCGGCGATATGGCAATAAAAATCCCGCGGCCGGATTCGACCACGGGAAATAATATAAAATATAAAATAATATATCCGGCGTTATTTTACGCCGTTGTTTATAGCGCCGTTGGAGATTACGATTTTGCAGATTTCCGAGGTGCCTTCTGCTATGGTGAGCATTTCCGCGTCACGCAGCAGCCGGTTCACGGTCTCCGTTGTCATGAGGCCGGAGGCGCCGTATATCTGGCAGGCGGCCTTGCATATATCGCGGCATGATTCCGTTGCGAAGAGCTTGACTGCGGCGGCGTCCACGGAGTGCGGCATTGCGGCGGCCATCTTTGAGGCGAGATAATAGGTTGACTGGCGCGCGGCAAGATTTTTTGCGTACATATCGGCAATAGAAAAAGCGATTGCCTGATTTGACGAGAGCTTTCTGCCGAATTTACCGGGCTTGTCGGCGCGTTCAACCGCAAGCTCGATTGCGCGGTGGGATATGCCGATTGCAACGGCTGCCATGTCAAGACGGCCCTCATTCAAAAGCGGCTTGAACAGGGGATAGGCCAGGTTTTCGGATCCGACAAGGCAGTGCTTCGGAATAATGCAGTTATCCATTATCACGTCATACATCGGCGCGTTGCGCAGACCGATCATGTCGCCGCTTTTGTGCACGCTTACGCCCGGAGCGTTTCTGCTGACGTAGAAAAGGCTTACGCTGCGGCTGCGCTCGGCATAGGGGCTCTTCGCGGTCACTATAAATCCGTCGGCGGAGCCTGCAGAGGTTATCCAGCATTTTTTGCCGTTGAGAACCCAGTCGTCGCCCTCGCTTGTGACGACGGTGTCCACACCCAGAGCGTCAGAACCGCCGCTCTCCTCGGAGATGGCGAACGAAAACAGCAGGTCGCCGCTCTTGGCGCCGGGCAGAACCTCGGCTTTGAGCTTTTCCGTGCCGGCCGCGGCTATGAGCTCTGCGCACTGAAAGTGCGGGCTGACGATAAGCCCCAGTGATGCCAGACCGCGCGAGAGCTCCTCGATAATAATAGTGCCGTCCAGAGCGTTATAATGCGCCTCAGTGCCCGGAAAGGCAAAAGAAGCGTCAAGATATCCGCGCGAACCCAGCTCCTTGAATATTTCTCTCGGAAGCTCACCGCCGGCATCAAGCTGGGCGGAAACCGGTATGACTTCAGCGTCTACGAAGCTGCGCACATCAGAGCGCAGCTTTTCCTGTTCTTTACTTAATAAATACATATGGCATTTTTCCTGTATATAAATTAATTAAATTCAAGCTTTTCTGGCAAATACATACGTGGCGCGCGCCAGCAGCTTTTCCTCGGTGTATATTTCAACATCTACGTTTACCGTGCCGCCGGGGCCGTTGAGCAAAACCGTGGAGAGAGAAAAGCTGCACTGCACGTCGCTGACCGCGATAAACGCGATTGAGCAGTTGACGGGGACATAGTCCTCAATGTCTATTTGGGCGATGTGCTTTCTTGCGGCCGCCATGGAGAGCGTGACAAACATTGAGGCGGCTGCAGGCAGCTCATCGGGCGCAAGCTCTACGGAATATACGCGCCTGTCCTCGGTTGAAAGCTCCGGCTCGAACGTGAACTTGGAGCCGGGATCCGTGACGCGGCCGTTGCTGCTCGAGAACATGAAATAACGCAGAAGATCCGTGTAATATATCATGCCCTCCATGTGCCCGTCGTTGACAATTGCGGCGTACGGACTGCCGGAGAGAATCATCCGGCGCGCCAGCTCCTGCATCGGGGTATCCGCGTCGGCTGAGAGTGTCTGCACGTCATCCGAAACGAGAGTGACGAGCTTTTGCGAGTGGGGGACGGAGAACGACTGAATGACGTCGATATTTCCGTATATGCTGCGCTCGTCGTCAACTATGGGGAAGCCGGAGAAGCCGTGAAAATTATCTGTGTAAAATCTGTACCAGTCTGCTGCAAGGTCGTCTTTATATAAAAAGCTCGGAATCTGCATCCATTGCGATATTTTACCGGCATCGGAGTCAAAAGTGCTGCCGGAGAAAAAGCTCTCAAGCAGACGCAGTACGGCATAGGTGTTCTGCGGCGCACAGAGTATACAGCTGCCCGAATGCTCCGCCTTGGCGATGAGATAATCATTCGGACGATATCCGCCGGTTATAATTAAATTTGCGCCCGACTGGACGATTATAGTCTGCAGATCGGCCCTGTTGCCGACTATGCACAGCGTCTGCGAGCTGTCGCTGCCTTCAAGTTCACGCTCCAGCTGCTCCTCATCACTGTCGCACAGCAGCAGCTTTTTTATATTCCGCGCCATTGAGCGCTTTCCTGCCACGCAGCTTGTGCCGAGTGCCGAGATAATATCCGTCAGACTCAGGTCAATATCTCCGCCGGTTTGGGCTTCTACGCGAAACGTACCGGATTTCGGCTTGGTTATGACAAGCCCGCGCATTTCGGCCTCTTTAATGGCTTTGTAAACCGTGCCCTCGCTGACATTCAGCTCTGCGGAGAGCCCGCGCACGGAAATCTTTGTCCCGCCGGCGAGAGATTCAATATGGGACACAACGGCATCGTTTTTAAGAGAAATAAAAATCCCTCCCGGAATAATAGAACAGATTTTGATTATTTATATATTATACTAAACCAGGCAGGATTGCAACCGGTAAAAATTCAAAACCAATCATACAGATTGAAAACGCCAAATATAACAGTTTCGGGTGACAGTTAAATCTGA
>CAVAPH010000055.1:7294-12800 GCA_963590455.1 bacterium
AGCAAGCAGCCTGTAATATAACAGTCAAAAAGATTGCAAAAAAATCAGAACAGTTAATTTTAATTCATAAGGAGGATAAGCACGATGTATCAATTCACAGAAGAGCAGATAATGATCCGCGACATGGTAAGGGACTTCACCAAGAACGAGATAGAGCCGATAGACAAGGCCATGGACGACACCATGACATTCAACATGGAGGTTTATGAGCAGGTTCATGCAAAGCTTGTCGAGACCGGTCTGATGGGAATTCATCTTCCCGAGCAGTACGGTGGCGGCGGCGGAGACGCTGTTACCTCTCAGATAGTAGTAAACGAGCTTGCCAAGGGCAGCGCAAGCATAGCACTCTACCTCGATGCAAACTGGCTGGCTTCCGACATGATTCTTGTACACGGCTCTGATGAGCAGAAGGCAAAGTATCTTCCTCTCGCAGCTGAGGGCAAGGTTTTCGCATTCGGTCTGACCGAGGCTTGCGCAGGCTCCGACGCTGCCGGCATCAAGTCCGTTGCAGTAAAGCAGGAGGACGGCTCCTACATTCTCAACGGCGGCAAGGCATGGATCACCAACTCCGGCGTTGCTGACTACTATCTCATCATGGCAAAGACCGATCCCGATGCAGGCGCAAAGGGCATCAGCGTTTTCATAGTCCCCAAGGATGCAGAAGGCCTGAGCATAGGCAAGTTCGAGCATAAGATGGGCATGCGCGGTTCCGCAACCTGCGAGCTGAGCTTCAACAACATTCACATTCCCGAGAGCGACCGCGTCGGCAGAGAGGGCCTGGGCTTCAAGGTCGCCATGATCGCACTGGACGGTGCACGTATATCCATAGGCTCCATCGCCTCCGGTCTTGCACAGCACGCAATGCAGATTGCAAAGAACTACGCAAACGAGCGCACCACCTTCGGCAAGCCCATCAAGGCATACCAGGGCGTGGCATTCAAGTTCGCAGACATGGCCGCAAAGGTCCGCGCAATGGATCTGATGGTATGGGATACCGCAGCAATGAAGGCAAACGGACAGAAGCACACTGTCGAGGCTGCAGAGCTTAAGCTGATGGCTTCCAAGTGGTGCAAAGAGATCTGCGACGAGTGCATTCAGGTTCTCGGCGGCAACGGCTACAGCGCAGAGTTCCATGTTGAGCGCTTCTACCGCGACGCAAAGCTGCTTGAGATCGGCGAGGGCACCAGCGAGATCCTCCGCATGGTTATCAGCGGCAACTTCCTTGCACAGTAATCTATAAATTATCGGAGACGATAGATATATGAAAATAGTTGTATTTGTAAAACAGGTTCCGGATACGACAGACGTAAAGCTCGACCCGAAGACCGGCAACCTGCAGCGTGACGGCGTGCAGAGCATCATGAACGAGATGGACGCTCATGCACTTGAGGCCGCGCTTCAGATAAAGGCAAAGCAGGGCGGCACCGTTGCAGTCGTTTCCATGGGCCCCCCTCAGGCAGAGGATGTGCTGAAAAAGGCGATGGCAATGGGCGCGGACGAGGGCTACCTCCTCTCCGACCGCGCATTCGGCGGCGCAGATACGCTCGCAACTGCCTACACTCTCTCCAAGGCCTGCGAGAAGATCGGTGATGTGGATCTCTTCATTGCCGGCAAGAGCGCAAGCGACGGCGAGACCGCACAGACCGGCCCCATTGTTGCAGCTTTCCTCGGCGTGCCTCAGATATCCCTGGCAGACAGCCTTGAGGTTGTCGACGGCTGGGCTGTCGCAACACGCAAGACAGAGAAAGCCACCGAAAAGGTTCGCGCAAAGCTGCCCGCTCTCGTCACTGTGACCGAGAACATAAACACCCCCAGATATCCCAAGCCCCTTGACATCATGAAGGCTCTCAAAAAGACGAGAACAATCTGGAATCATGTCGATCTGGACGCCGACCCTGCAAAGTGCGGTATACCGGGATCGCCCTCTGTTACCAAGCATCTCTTTGAGCCGAAGCATGAAGCAGTAGACACGGTGCGTTTCACCGGCGACGTCGACGAGATTGCAAAGCAGTTTGTCGATATGCTGGCTGAGCAGCATCTTATCTGAAAGGAGAGACACTCATGACAAAAAATGAATGCAGCGGGATCTGGGTGTACGCTGAACAGCAGAGCGGAAAGCTGGAATCCACTCCTTTTGAGCTGCTCGCAAAAGCACAGGAGCTTAAAGCGGTTCTCAACGAAGAAATCACAGCAGTCGTAGCGGGCAGCAATATTTCCCACCTCGCAAATGATCTTATTGCCCACGGCGCAGACAAGGTTCTGCTGCTGGACAACGCAAATCTTGAAAATTACAGCGCAAGACCCTATCAGAAGGTGCTCGCAGATGCGGCACTCAAGTATAAGCCGTCAATATTCATATTCCCGGCCTCCACACAGGGAAGAGATGTAGCTCCGCGCGTGATGTGCAGCCTCGGAACAGGCCTGACGGCAGACGCGGTTGACCTCGGCTTTGACGAGGACGGCGCCTTTGTTCAGACCACTCCCGCATTCGGCGGCTCTCTGCTTGCACATATCTGCATCCCCGAGCTTCGCCCGCAGATGGTCACCGTGCGCGCCCATGTGTTCGACGCACTTCCCGCAGATCCCCGGCGCACCGGCGTTGTCATCAACGAGCCGGTTGAGGTTGAGGCAGACAAGGACTATGAGGTCGTTGAGGTTGTCCCGACTGTTGTCGAGGGCAAGCCTATAAACGAGTCCGAGGTTCTCGTTGCCGGCGGCAGAGGCATCAAGAGCGAGCAGGATATCGACATGCTGCGCGAGCTGGCAGCACTTCTCGGCGGCGACCTGGCCTGCTCACGTCCTCTCTGCGACAACGGCTGGCTTGATCACAGCCTGCAGATCGGTCAGAGCGGCACGACCGTAAAGCCCAAGTTCATCGTCAACATCGGCATCTCCGGCTCCGTGCAGTACATGGTCGGCATGCAGAAATCCGGTCTTATCGCGTCCATAAACACCTATGACCGCGCTGAGATACTCAACATCTCGCAGTACAGCGCAATCTGCGACTACTCCAAGCTCGTCCCCGCAATTATCGCAGAGATAAAGAAGCGCAAAGCATAAGATAAAACAATACTTCGACTCCGGACTAAATATTAATTATAATTTATAAAAACGGGGTCGAAGTATCAAAAAAGCGAAAATTGTTAAAAAATAATTTATTATAATATATTAAATAAGGAGATATTAAAATGAGCGAACGTAAACACATCATCCCTAAGTTTGGTCCCTTCGCAGGCATGCGCGTCATCGATTCCGGTTCTCTCATCGCAATGCCCTATGCAGCAACCCTTCTTGCAGACTTCGGCGCAGAGGTTATTCATATCGAGCGTCCGGGCGTAGGCGACACACTGCGTGTCCTTGCTCCTTTCGCCAAGGAAGGTGACAAGGTCGTCTCCACCTCCTGGGCACAGGACGGCCGCAACAAGCTCTCTCTCGGCCTTGAGCTCAACCTCAAGCACGAGGAAGTCAAGGAGATCTTCTACGGCCTTATCAAAGAGGCTGACGTGTTCATGGAGAACATGGTATGGCTCGAGAAGCTGGGCATCCGTGATGAAGACCTGCTGAAGGTCAACCCCAAGCTCATAATTGCTCACATCAGCGGCTACGGCAACCCCAGCTTCGGCGGTCTGCCCGAGTACTGCGACCGTGCTTCCTATGACATGATAGGTCAGGCATTCTCCGGCTGGATGGGACTCAACGGCGAAAAGGGCGGCGACCCCGTTGTCGGCAAGCCCTGGCTGAACGACTTCACCTCCGCATACGCCGCAGTGTTCGCAGTTCTGGCCGCATACATCGAGGTCCTCAAGGGCGGCGACGGACAGGTTGTCGACATCGCTCAGTTCGAGGTTCAGGCAAGCTACTGCTGCGACCTCTACACCTCCTACACCATGGCAGGCCGCGAGAACACCCGCTCCGGCAACAAGTCCGCAGCATTCCAGCCCTACGGCCTGTTCAAGTCCAAGGACGGCTATGATGTCGCACTCGGCGCATTCGGCCCCGGCGTCTACAAGAGAGCCATTCAGGCAATGGAGTTCGATCTCGAGTATTATAACTACAAGGACTGCTCCTCCGGCATAGAGGCCGTCGCTTCCGAAAAGGGCAAGGAGCTCGACGCCAAGACCATAGAGTGGTGCGCAGCACGTACCGCACAGGAGATTGAGGACACCATGGCCAAGTTCAAGGTTCCCTGCAGCCGTGTCATGGGCGCAAAGGACTGCCTTGCAAACGAGCACTATCAGAAGCGCGGCGACTTCATCACCTACGAAGATCAGACCCTCGGCAAGGAAGTTACCGCATTCGGTATCGTCCCCAAGATGTCCGGCACTCCGGGCAAGGTCTGGCGCGGCGCTCCGTCCCTCGGACAGGATACCGACAACGTCCTCAAGACCATCCTCGGCTATGACGATGCAAAGATCGCCGAGCTCAAGGAGAAGGGCCTCATCGGCTGATACGTCTTCCTCTCTTATTTCCATACACCCCAAAAAACAGGAAAGCTCCCTCTCAGAGGGAGCTTTCTTGACGCATTCTTGAAATAAAATTATATTATAAAATTATCTTCCGGTTGAGCCGAAGCCTCCGGCGCCGCGCTCTGTTTCGGAGAGCTCTTCTGCCTCTTCAAACTCGGCCTCGAGGCAGGGTATAATAACAAGCTGCGCTATGCGGTCGCCGCTGCGGACCTCGCGGTCCTCTGAGCTGTCATTGTGCAGGGCAACGGTGTATTCGCCGCGGTAGTCGCTGTCGCAGACGCCTACGCAGTTTGCAGGGCGAAGCCCCTGCTTGGACGCAAGACCGCTTCTCGCAAACACAGCGCCGAAATAGCCCTCCGGCACGGCGACGGAAAGACCCGTGTTTATCATCGCAGTGCTGCCCGCGGCGATCACGACAGGCGCGTCAAGGCAGGCGTAGAGATCATATCCCGCTGCGGCGGCTGAACCGCGGGTGGGCATGACGGCGTCCTTGCGCAGCTTTTTAACTTCTATCTTCATGGCGGTACTCCTTAATTAATATTAATATTACCGGATGATTTTACACTAAGCTCATGCTTTTTTCAATTGCTTCGCGTATAATATAAATAATAAAAAATACGCTGTAACAAATTCAAAGCTCCGGCGTACTTAAGGGTGTAAGCGAGAAACACCGGAGATAATGAATACAAGACATAAAAAATATAAATAAAAAAGGAGATGTATACCATGTCTGAATTCACTAACAAGCTCAATGACTCCCAGCTTGACGCAGTTACCGGAGGCGCAAGCGGCCCGTACTTTGTGTACACTGTTGTATCCGGCGACACACTAAGCGGTATAGCACTCCGCTTCAATACCACGGTAAAGACGCTGGTTGCACTGAACAATATCTCAAATGCGGACAAGATCAAGGTCGGGCAGACCCTGATAGTTCCGCAGAAATAATCCAAAAGATATATTTCCACCACACATTTTTCTTTTCTCCCGGGCTCCCGCGGCGCAAAGCCGCGGGAGTTCAGCGTTTAAATTAATTAAAATAA
>CAVAPH010000056.1:0-12794 GCA_963590455.1 bacterium
GCACCGACGTTTTCGAGCGCACTTTCCGGCACAAGCTTTGTCGGGCGCAACCCGTATTCGCAGGTCTATTTTTCGGGTGTGCAGGCGAGCTCAGAGCTCTATTCATATCAGACAAAGCACTCATATCCTGCGTCTAACGCCATTGACGGAAAGACATCCACGTCCTGGCAGGAAGGCGCATCGGGCGACGGAATAGGGGAGACGCTGACGCTTTATTTCGACAGAACGCAGTCAGTTTCCATGTTGTCCTTCCGCATAGGTTACGCCTCAAAGGATGAGTGGTATTATAACAACAACCGCCCCTGCGATGTTGAAATATCATTTTCAAACGGTGAGTATTTTTATTGGACGTTTAACGACTCCAACAGCGAGCAAATGATAGAGCTTTCGCACTCTGTCTATACGGATTGGGTAGAAATTACTATTAACTCCGTGTACCAAGGCTCAATGCACGGCAGTATGCAGGACACATGCATCAGCGAAGTGTGCGCATATGACTGAGTAATATATTTTTATAAGTGAGAGATTTTTGAAATGTACAGATTAATCAAGCAGGAAGGTCATGCGAGGCGCGGAGAGTTTGAGACTCCGCACGGGACAGTGCAGACGCCGGTCTTCATGAACGTTGGCACTCAGGGCGCAATAAAGGGCGCGCTCTCGGCACGTGATCTCAAGGAGATCGGCTGTCAGGTAGAGCTTTCGAACACATATCATTTGCATGTGCGTCCGGGTGATGAGCTGGTAAAAGAGATGGGCGGTCTGCATAAATTTATGACATGGGACGGCCCGATACTTACCGACAGCGGCGGATTTCAAATTTTTTCGCTTGCAAAGCTGCGCAAGATAACCGAGGAGGGTGTTAATTTCAACTCTCACGTTGACGGACGTCATATTTTCATGGGCCCTGAGGAGAGCATGCGTATTCAGTCCAATCTCGGCTCAGATATTGCGATGGCTTTCGACGAATGTATTAAAATCCCGTCTCCGCGCGATTATGTTGAGCGCTCCTGCGCGCGCACCGTGCGTTGGCTTGAGAGATGCAAAAAGGCACTCAATGAATACAACAGTATGGATGATGCCGTGAATCCCGGGCAGATGCTCTTCGGAATAAACCAGGGTGCCGTATATCACGACATACGTATTGAGCACATGAAGCGTATAGCGGAGCTTGATCTGCCAGGTTATGCAATCGGCGGTCTTGCTGTTGGTGAAACCCATCAGGAGATGTATGACACCATTGCTGCTGTTGAGGAATATATGCCAAAGGATAAGCCACGCTATCTGATGGGCGTTGGAACTCCGGGCAACATAATAGAAGGCGTTTACCGCGGTGTTGACTTCTTCGACTGTGTTATGCCGGCAAGAAACGGAAGACACGGTCATCTCTTTACATGGAGCGGCATAATCAACATAAAGAATGAGAAGTATCTCAAGGACAGTCAGCCGATAGATCCGCAGTGTGATTGCCCTGTGTGCCGCAGATATTCACGTGCGTATATCAGGCATCTGTTCAAAGCCGAAGAAATGCTGGCAATGCGTCTTGCCGTCGCGCATAATCTTTATTTCTACAACAACCTTACAAAGCGCATCCGCGAAAGCCTTGATGCCGGCAGCTTCGGCGAGTTCCGTAGACAGTATACGGAAATTTTGGACAAACGCATATAATAATCTTGAAAAATTAATAACTGCAATGTATAATACAATCACTTTATTTTTGGAGGTTTACCCATAATGTATTTCCTTACAACTGCAAGCACTTCAACAAGCGGCAGCGGCTCGATGATCCTTATGCTCGTGTTGATGTTCGCAATCTTCTACTTCCTTATTATCCGTCCTGAGAATAAGAAGAAGAAAAAGACCGATGAGATGCGCAATTCTCTGACCATCGGCGATGAGATCACCACCATCGGCGGACTTACCGGCAAGATCGTTCAGGTCACCGAGGATACTATCACCTTTGAGACCGGTGAAGACAGAGTTCGCATTCAGGCCAAGAAGTGGTCCATCTCTACGACTGCAAGGATGGAAGCTGCCGAGGCAGAAGCCGCAAAGAGCAAGAGCAAGAAAAAATAATTTCTGCGATATGCAGTTTAATTAAAAATATCAAAAAGCTGTCCTTGCGATGGTGCACCGTGAAATATCGGTACAGTCGCAAGGACAGTTTTATTATTTGCCTTTTATAAAATTATTTGCGCGCATTACCGTGTTTAATGCCAAATACATCTTATGCCGTATAAAGAAGTGAATGAGCTTGTATTTTGGACAGAGCTTTTTTATATACGGATTGTTCATGTAATCGGGAAACTTCGTGATATAATCCATATAAAGCTGATTCTGTACGTCGCTCTTCCTGTCGGCAAGATTTACACGTGCGCATGATGTCAGAACCTGATTATAAAATGCAGAGTACTCGAGCTGATCGTGGTATTTTTCAAACAGTCCGGCTTCGCGGTAGGCATCAAGCATGGAATTAACCGCCGGTATAATCTCCATGTTTCGCTGTGTGTTTTTGTTATTCGTGATAGATCCGGCGCGTTGGAGATAGTTATGCCATGGCTTATGTACAGAAAGCATTTTCTCTGCCTTTGTGTAGAGTTTTGGCGTGACGTACATGTCCTCATACCAGACGCGCGGCGGATAGTAGATCCCGTTATCGGTAAAGAGCGAACGGCGATATATCTTATTCCATGCAGAGGGCATTTCGAACAGAAGCTCCGGATAGCTTTCAAGCGTAAACTCACCCTCAATGCTGCAGCCGTGCATATATTTCAGCAATCTTCCGGATTCGTTCACGGAGCGAATGTCGAAAAAGCACATATCGAAATCCTGCTTGAGTATTTCAAACATCTCAGGCAGTGCATCAGGGGAGAGATAGTCGTCACTGTCGAGGAAAAGAATATATTCGCCCTTGGCGGCGTCAATCCCAACATCGCGTGCCCGACCCAGGCCGCCGTTTTCTGTGGTTATAACACGTATAAGCTCCGGGTACTTTTCGACATACTCGCGGCAAATATCACCTGACGCATCGGTAGAGCCGTCATTTACAAGAACTATCTCGTAATCCTTAAGCTCCGGGTATATTACGGAATCAAGGCATTTTGGCAGATATTCCTCAACATTGTATACGGGTATCATGACTGTGAGCTTTGGCATAAATCGCTCCTCCTTTTGCATACGCTGATATTTTATCACAGCCTGTGCTATGCTTCAAGAAGCAAAAATAGTTGATTTTATGCATATATATGGTATAATAAAAGGCTGAGAAACTGCATATATGCGCTGATAAGTACGTGATTCGGTGCAGCGTGCAGATTTTAGATTGGAGTATTTTTCATGAGCAGAGTAAAAAGACGGCTCACGCCAGAAGAAATTGAAGCGGTGGAACTTGCAACGCGCCGCGATATATATGACTGGATTCAGTGCCTTGCAAGCGCACTTATTGTCTGCGTGGTCATTTTTATATTTTTCATCAGGGTTATAGACGTAAAGGGAACATCCATGTACCCGACGCTGAATAATGAGGACAAAATGCTTGTTTCCGACCTCTTTTATACACCGAAAGCCGGAGACATTGTCGTCTTCAAGAAAGATGAATACAGCTCCGAGAAGGCACTTGTGAAGCGCGTCATTGCAACGGAAGGCCAGGAGATTAACATTGACTTCGATAAAGGCATAGTTTACGTAGACGGAGTTGCACTTGAAGAGGATTATATAAATGAGCTCACAACGACAAAGCTTGACTTCATTGGTCCGCAGACCGTACCGGACGGCTGTGTGTTTGTCATGGGTGATAACCGCAACATGTCCACCGACAGCCGAAAAACAGAGATAGGCATGGTTGACAACAGACTGATAATAGGGAAGGTGTACTGCGTGATATTCCCGCTCGAATCCTTCGGAGCAGTGAAATAATGTCGGATAATTTTGGAAAAATGAATATTCAGTGGTTCCCCGGCCACATGACGAAGGCACAGCGTATGATAGAGGATAACATCAAGCTGGTTGACGCTGTGTGTGAGATCATTGATGCGCGTATTCCCAACGCAAGCCGGAACCCTGATATAGATAAGCTCGCTGCCGGTAAGCCGCGCCTTGTGATACTAAACAGAGTGGATCTTGCAGACCCGGCAATCACAAAGCGCTGGAGAGCATATTTTGAAAAAAGCGGCGTGTCTGTTATAGAGACTGATGCAAAGAGCGGCAAGGGAATTAACGGCTTTGTTCCGGCGGTCAGGAAGCTGCTGGCTGAGAAAATCAGCGAATA
This sequence comes from bacterium, assembly GCA_963590455.1. Taxonomy (GTDB): domain Bacteria; phylum Bacillota; class Clostridia; order Oscillospirales; family Oscillospiraceae; genus Limivicinus. The sequence continues at coordinate 4,265 of CAVAPH010000056.1, forward strand.
CGAGGCCAAAGGTCAAGTCGGCCGGCCGCTGAGAGTGATGATTCTCGGCATCCCGAATGTGGGCAAATCGACTTTTATCAATAAGGTTGCAGGGCGTAAGGCGGCAATAGCCGGTGATAAGCCCGGCGTTACAAGAGGCCGGCAATGGATTAATATTGACAAATCCCTCGACCTGCTTGATACTCCCGGCATACTCTGGCCGAAGTTTGACAGTCAGGAGATCGGCGAATTGCTTGCAGTGACGAATGCAATCAAGGCCGATGTCATTGACAAAGAGACGCTTGCTGCAAACTTCATGCTGCGATTGAGAAATATATACCCGCAGGCAATAACAGAGCGCTATAAATTTGAGCCTGATCCCGAAGCGAACGGCTTTGAACTTCTTGAAGAAGCGGCAAAGAAGCGCGGATTTCTCGTTTCACGCGGAGAGTATGACATCGAACGCATGGCAAACACGGTTTTAACTGAGTATCACGACGGGAAACTCGGACGACTTACATTGGAGCTGCCTGATGACTGAATTGTGGACATTTGAAGATGAAATCTATAACTCCGGGGTATCGCAGCTCTGCGGCGTTGATGAAGCGGGGAGAGGTCCGCTGGCCGGCCCTGTTTGCGCAGCTGCCGTAATTTTGCCGCGCGATATTGATATCCCGGGACTGAATGATTCAAAAAAGCTTAGTGAGAAGCAGCGCGAGTCATTGTATGATATTATTATTCATGAGTCACTGTCTTACGGCATTGCTTTTTCCACGGTCGAGGAGATTGAGCAGCTTAATATTTTACAGGCAACCTTTCTCGCAATGAATCGCGCAATCTCACAGCTTTCAATAAAACCTGAGCTTGCTCTCATCGATGGCAACCGAAACGCAGGTATAGAAATGCCGAGTCAATGCGTGGTAAAAGGTGATTCAAAATGTGCGGATATCGCAGCGGCTTCTATCTTGGCCAAGGTCACAAGGGACAGATATATGTACGAGCTTGCACAAAAGTATCCTCAATATCATTTTGAAAAGCACAAGGGTTACGGCACAAAGCTCCACTATGAGGCGATTCGTCAGTACGGCCCGTCTCCCGTGCACAGAATGAGCTTTCTCAAGAGGATGCATTGATGGATAGAGCCAAGCTTGGAAAGTTCGGCGAGGATGTCGCCTCGGAGCGGCTTTGCGGGATGGGGTATAAAATCATTGAGAGGAACTACTCCTGCCGCGGCGGTGAGATTGATATTATCGCTGAAAATGCGGAATATATCGTCTTTGCAGAGGTTAAACTGCGCAAGGATGCATTTTTTGCAGAGGCACGTGAGTTTGTCACTCCGGCAAAGCAAGCCCGAATTCGGCAAACTGCGGAGCTCTGGCTGAGCACACATGAAAACGAGAAGCAGCCGCGCTTTGACGTTGTTGAGGTTTACGCGCCTAACGGCAGGAGCGGTGCGATAACCGTTAATCACATAGAAGATGCCTTCATGTAAGGCAAATATTTAAGCAACGGAGATTTTATGGCATTATATGCAATAGGCGACTTTCATTTGGCTCTCGGCGGTGACAAACCGATGGATGTATTCGGAGAGAAATGGGCCGGCCATGCAGAAAAATTAAAACAGAACTTTGCCGCGCTGAACGACAGTGACGTAAGTGTAATATGCGGTGATCTCAGCTGGGCCATGAGCATAGAGGAAGCAAAAGAAGATTTCCTCTTTATAAATGCGCTGCCCGGGAAAAAGATTATCCTGAAGGGAAATCATGACTATTGGTGGAGCACTGCTGCCAAGGCAAAACGGTTTTTTAATGAAAACGGCATAGATTCGATAGATATTCTCAACAATAATTCTTTTGAGTACGGTGAATATTCTCTTTGCGGCACACGCGGTTGGTTTTACGAAGAAGAAAAGGGCGTGGAACACGACAAAAAGATAATGCGCCGCGAGATAATACGCCTTGAAACTTCGCTGGAATCCGCAGGAGACAGAAAAAAGCTTGTCTTTCTCCACTACCCGCCGGTATATATGAATTACGAATGTCCGGAAATACTTGAGCTGTTGAAAAAACATGAGGTGCGATTGTGTTGTTACGGACATATACACGGGAAAGCCTGCAGATATGCATTTAACGGCTGGAAAAACGGCACGGAATACAAGCTCGTTTCGGCAGATTTTGTCGATTTTAAGCCGATAAAGCTGTCAGACTGATTTAAATTTAAAAGTGGTGCAATTTATCATTGATTTTATAAAAGAAATCTGATAATATACAACAGGTTATGCACATATAGAGGAGGAAATCAACCATGAAAGTCAAGAACATAGAGAAAAAAGAAAATAACTCCGCATCTTTTCAGGTAGAGACCGATAAAGCAGAATTTGAAGCAGCCGTTAACAAGGCATACCTGAAGGCAAAGCGCGATATATATATTCCCGGTTTCCGCAAGGGCAAAGCTCCCCGCGCGGTCATTGAGGGCATGTACGGCGCAGAAGTATTCTACGAAGACGCAATTGATGCACTTGCACCCGATGCTTTTGAAGCCGGCATCAAGGAGTCCGAGCTCAAAATGGTCGGCGCTCCCTCCATTTCCGATGTCAAGGTAACTGACGACAAGACTGTTGAGTACACCTTTGCTGTTACTCTCTATCCTGAGGTAACTCTCGGCCAGTACAAGGGCCTTGAGGCAGCTAAGGAAGAGCCTGTTGTTGCTGAAGAGAAGGTTGACGAAGAGATCAATGCAGTCCGCAAACGCAACGCACGTATGCTTTCCGTTGAAGATCGTGCTGCAGCAATGGGCGACACCGCAAACATTGACTTCGACGGTTATCTCAACGGCGAACAGTTCGACGGCGGCAAGGCCGATGCATATGAGCTCGAGCTCGGTTCCGGCTCCTTTGTTCCCGGCTTTGAGGAGCAGGTTGTCGGCATGAACGTCGGCGAGGAGAAGGACATCAACATCACTTTCCCCGAGAACTACGTCGAGGATCTCGCAGGCAAGGACGTCGTATTTAAGGTCAAGCTCAACAGCCTCACCACTGCAGAGCTGCCCGAGCTGGACGATGAGTTCGCAAAGGACGTTTCCGAGTTCGATACTCTTGAAGAGTACAAGGCAGACATCCGCGCAAATCTCGAGAAGGCTGCTAAGGAGCAGGCAGAGAACAAGTTCCGTGCAGATATCCTCCGTCAGGCATGTGACAACATCGTTGCCGACATTCCTGCAGTTATGGTTGACGAGAAGCTTGAAGAGATGATCCGCGGCTATGCAGCAAACTACGGCATGTCCGACAGAAATGTTTCTCTTGATAAGCTCAAGGAAATGATGGGCCTCAACGACGAGATGGTCAACTCCATGCTTCGCCCCGGTGCTGAGTTCCAGGTAAAGAATGATCTTCTCATTGACGCAATAGTCAAGGCTGAGAACATCGAAGTTACCGATGAGGATGTTGAAGAGTACCTCAAGAAGGTCGGCGAGGATGTTAAGGCATCTCCCGAGGATCTCAAGCAGTACTTCGGCATCGATTTCATCAAGGAAGAGTGCAAGAAGGATAAGGCAAACTCCGTCATATTTGACAGCGCAGTTGTCGGTGAGGCAAAGCCGGCAGAGGAAGCCAAGTCTGAGGAGACTGCTGAATAATTCCGGCGTTTAATTGCTCTCTAAGATGCGATAAAATAAAGGAGAGTTTACAAATGAGTTTAGTACCTTATGTAGTAGAACAGACCAGCCGCGGTGAGCGTTCTTATGATATTTTCTCCCGTCTGCTTAATGACAGAATTATTATGCTCTCGGAGGAAGTAAATGACACTACCGCAAGCCTGATTGTCGCGCAGCTTCTGTACCTCGAAGCACAGGATCCCGACAAGGACATACAGTTTTATATCAACAGCCCCGGCGGAAGCGTTACCTCCGGCCTTGCAATTTACGACACGATGCAGTACATCAAGCCGGATGTCTCGACTATTTGTGTTGGCCTTGCGGCTTCTATGGGCGCGTTCCTGCTGTCCTCCGGTGCAAAGGGCAAGCGCATTGCCCTGCCGAATGCTGAGATCATGATTCACCAGCCCTCCGGCGGCAGCCAGGGGCAGTGCACCGATATTCAGATTCAGGCTGAGCAGATTCTCAAGATCAAGAAGAGACTCAATTCCATACTTGCTGAAAATACCGGCAAGAGCGTGGAGACTATCGAGGCTGACTGTGAGCGTGACCATTTTATGACTGCAGAGGAAGCGCAGGCCTATGGCCTTATCGATAAGGTTATATACAAGCGCTGAGTCAGAGGATCAGAACTTTTCTATGGGGGAACGGTCGTTCCCCCATAGTTTTAAAGCAGCAAAAGGGGAGATGTGATAAACTATGGGAAAGTTTGACGACAGAAGAAGTATAAGATGCTCATTCTGCGGCAAACCGCAGAGTGCGGTGAACCGCCTTATTGCCGGAAACGGCAGCTATATATGTGATGAGTGCGTACGTATGTGCGCGACAATAATTGATGACGGCGCGGCTCCGGTTCCGACAGTGAAGGGCTACGACGGTTTGCCTCTCGTATTTGAGAAGCTGCCGAAGCCCATGCAGATTAAAGCTCGCCTTGACGAATATGTCATAGGTCAGGATCGTGCGAAAATCGCATTGTCCGTTGCAGTTTATAATCATTATAAGCGTATCCTTCATGCCGGAGATGACGGTGTGGAGCTGCAAAAGAGCAACATACTTCTCATTGGTCCCACCGGCAGCGGCAAAACCCTCTTTGCACAGACGCTTGCAAAAATGCTCGACGTTCCGTTTGCAATCGCTGATGCGACAACTCTGACGGAAGCCGGATATGTAGGCGAGGACGTTGAAAATGTAATTCTGAAGCTCCTTCAGGCTGCTGACTTTGACGTTGAGCGTGCTCAGCGCGGTATAATTTACATCGATGAGATAGATAAGATCGCGCGTAAGAGTGAGAACACATCCATCACTCGTGATGTCTCAGGCGAAGGTGTGCAGCAGGCTTTGCTCAAGCTGCTTGAGGGCACGATAGCAAATGTCCCTCCCCAGGGCGGACGCAAGCACCCGCAGCAGGAGTTTATACATGTCGACACGACAAATATTCTTTTTATCTGCGGCGGCGCATTTGACGGTCTTGATAAGATAATCGAAAAGCGCACTAACAAGAAAACAATGGGCTTTGGCGCGGACATTGTCAGTTCCACAGAACGTGATGTGGGAGAGATACTTGCACAGGTACAGCAGCATGATCTCCTCAAGTTCGGCATCATTCCTGAGCTTATAGGCCGTCTGCCTGTCATTGCGTCCCTTGAATCACTCACGCGTGATGACCTTGTCCGCATACTTACCGAGCCGAAAAATGCAATGACTCGTCAGTATAAGGCTCTCTTTAATTATGATAAGGTTGAGCTTGAGTTTGAGCCTGAAGCACTTGAAGCTGTTGCTGACAAGGCAATAGAAATGAAGATCGGTGCACGCGGACTTCGCAGTGTTATGGAAGGCGTAATGACCAACGTAATGTACACGGTGCCTTCTGATCCGAGCATTGGCAAAGTTATAATAACTGCCGACAGTGTAAACGGACTTGAACAGCCCAAAATAGAGAAAATTAACGAAAGATAATTAGCTAAAAGACCTCCTGAAAGGAGATGAATCGTATGTATAATGAACAAGATGATGTTATGAAGACAATGCCTTTGCTTGCCCTGCGCGGGCTGACCGTTTTTCCCGGAATGCTCATGACCTTTGACGTTGAGCGCAATGCCTCAATCGAGGCACTCAATGTGGCAGTTAAGGCAGATCAGATGATATTCCTTGCAGCGCAGAAGGATCCTATAGCAGATGCGCCGGAGGAAAACGACATATATCATGTCGGCACAATTTGCCGTGTCCGGCAGCAGCTTCATCAGCCCCGTGGCGGAATTACAAGGGTGCTTGTAGAAGGCGTGAGCAGGGCAGAGGCAATCAGCATAAACACTGAAGGGAAGTGCTACACGGCTGTTGTACGTGAGCTGCTCGAAAAGCCTGAGCGCGTAAGTGCAGCACGTCAGGAAGCCCTGCTGCGCAATTGCCTTAATCTTTTTGAAGAATATATCAAAGCCAATCCGGATATGATAAACGAGCAGATACTCAATCTGCTTGCAAATCCCAATCCTGCTTTTGTTTCTGATTATATTGCGCATAACGTGCATCTCAGCGTTGAAGACAAGCAGAGCCTGCTTGAGGAGTGCGCGCCTTGCCGCAGACTTGCAATGCTCGGCAAGCTTCTTAATAACGAGCTGAATATTATCAGCATCGAAAAAGAGATAAGCGATGCAGCGCAAGAGGCGATGAGTCAGAGCCAGCGTGAGTATTTCCTGCGTGAGGAAATGAAGGCAATACAGGCCGAGCTCGGTGAGGATGGCCTGGTCGACGATACGGATGAATACCGCCGTAAGATTAACGCATTGCCTGTTTCAGACGAGATTCGCAGCAAGCTTCTTAAAGAATTAGGCCGTCTTTCAAAGCAACCCTTCGGCTCATCCGAGGCCGCTGTACTGCGCGGCTATCTGGATGTATGCCTTGAAATCCCCTGGGGTGTATATACTCAGGAGACAGTTGACATTGCCAAGGCGGCAAAAATCCTTGATGATGAGCATTTCGGACTTGAGAAGGTAAAGCAGCGTATTCTTGAATACCTTGCAGTAAAGCAGCTCTCGCCGGATATAAAGGGCGGACTTCTCTGCCTCGTCGGTCCTCCGGGAACCGGTAAGACGAGCATAGCCATGAGTATTGCGCGCGCGACGAACCGCAAGCTCTGCCGTGTGTCGCTCGGCGGTGTTCATGACGAAGCTGAAATCCGCGGACACAGGAAGACTTATATCGGATCGATGCCGGGCAGAATTGTCAGCGGCATTATCCAGAGCGGCAGCATGAATCCCCTCATGGTGCTCGACGAAATTGATAAGCTTGGTTCCGACTACCGCGGTGATCCGAGTGCAGCACTGCTTGAAGCTCTCGACGGTGAGCAGAACAGTACATTCCGTGATAATTTCTTGGAGATTCCTATTGATCTCTCCGGCGTCTTCTTTATCACTACGGCAAACTCAACCGATACGATACCGCGTGCTCTCCTTGACCGCATGGAAGTTATTGAACTCTCCAGCTATACGGACGAAGAAAAGCTGCAGATTGCCAAGAGACACCTTTTGCCCAAGCAGAGAAAAAAGCACGGGCTGAAGGCCACACAGCTGAAAGTTGATGATGCGGCAATGAGAGAAATCATCGGCAGTTACACAAGAGAGTCCGGTGTAAGGCGTCTTGAGCGTGAACTCGCTGCAATTTGCCGCAAGGCCGCAGGCGGTGTAGCTGAAGGAAAATACAAAAGTCTGTCTGTCAAGCCTGAAAAGCTGCAGGAAATACTCGGCCCTGCTAAGTACAGACCTGAACCTTTCAGATTTTATGACGAAGTGGGTCTCGTGCACGGGCTTGCATATACCTCTGTCGGCGGCGAAATGCTTGACGTAGAGGCGCTTGTTACAGATGGCACAGGCAAGCTCGAACTCACCGGCAATCTTGGCGATGTCATGAAGGAGTCTGCCAAGGCTGCTATAAGCTTTATCAGAAGCCGCGCTGCTAAGCTGAATATTGATCCCGATTTTTATAAGACAAAGGATATTCATATTCACTATCCGGAGGGTGCTGTACCGAAAGACGGACCTTCTGCAGGTATTACAACATGTGTGGCTCTCGTATCTGCTTTGACGGGCCGCCCTGTTCGCCATGATATTGCAATGACGGGTGAGATTACTCTTCGCGGGCGTGTCCTTCCTATAGGCGGACTTAGAGAAAAGACCATGGGTGCACTGCGCAACGGAATAAAGACTATTATTATTCCTGCAGAGAATGTACCGGATCTTGATGAAATTGATCAGAGTGTACGTGCTCAACTCACTTTTATACCTGTAAGCTATGCCGATGAAGCACTTGATGCGGCTTTAACTCCTGAAAAAAATGATACCGTACTGCATAATACCGCGATGATGGCAAAAAACGCCGAGCATCCGAAGGTACGTCAGTAAGGGGTGTCATATGGCAACATTGAATGTAAATAAAGCAGAGTTCATCCGCTCAGCGGCAGCCCCGTCGCAGTTTATTCAATCATCGATTCCGAGCGTGGCTTTTGCCGGCAAATCAAACGTTGGCAAATCTTCCGTCATAAATCGTCTGCTGAACAGGAAAAATTTCGCGCGTGTCGGTTCTGAGCCCGGTAAAACGATACACGTGAACTATTTCCTGATAGACGGACGAATGTATCTTATAGATCTGCCGGGCTATGGTTATGCGAAAGTTTCACACGGTGAGCGTGAACGCTGGGGAAAGCTCATGGAGGACTTTTTTGCAGCAGGTCTTTTTAAGCTCGGTGTGATGATCGTTGATGCGCGTCATAAACCTACGGCCGATGACATCACCATGGTAAACTGGTTTAAGTCAGCGGATTGTTCTCTTGTAGTTGTTGCAAATAAGCTTGATAAGCTGAAGAAAAGCGAAATAGAGCCAAATCTCGCGCTAATAAGATCCACGCTTG
>CAVAPH010000057.1:0-12767 GCA_963590455.1 bacterium
TGTAGCACAAGCTCTTGAAGAAGGGCTCTAAAAACTACTACTCTATAATACAAGGGAGAAAATCCGTATGATTTTCCCCCTTTGATAATTTCTGTTAAGTTGACCTCAGACTGAGAAGAGGAGCTCCGTAAATGTCGGGTAGGGCCAATACTTTGAGGCTGTGAGAAGCTCAAGCTTGTCTACAACAGTGCGGACTGCCTCTGTCTTCTTCTCTACCTCGTTATGATAGTAATCAAGCAGCTCTTCGGGAGATGCATTGGAATTCACGGTCTCGATAGAAGTCTTCAGCTCGACGGTTTTTTCAAGAAGCTCATCGTTGAGAATGCACAGTGCATTTACGAGCGAGGTTTCAACTTGATGTGTTGAGCCCGGGATAGCAGAATATTTTGCTATAATCGTGTTGCAGAGCTTTTCCTCATACTCGGATACGGCATTGATGATACCGTGCTGCACGATATCTACGAGAGTTGCAGCTTCGATATGTATAACCTTGCAGTACTTTTCGATGTGGATGTCATGGCGCGCCATAATCTCCTCGTAAGTATAGACACCCTGACGAGTCAGGAGCTCTATGTTTTTGGGAAGAATATACGCAGGCAGTGCCTCGGCTGTATTGCGGAGATTTGCAAGTCCCCTCTTTTCAGCCTCTGCTATCCACGCTTTATCATATCCGTTGCCGCCGAAAATTATGCGGCGGTGTGCGGTGAACGTCTCCTTAATAAGGCTGTGCAGACTGTCGTTGAAATCTTCGGCATTTTCAAGTACCTCAGAAAACTGGCTGAGCTCATCTGCCATAATCGCGTTGAGAACTGTAATCGGGCCCGCAATAGACTGGCTTGAGCCTGCCATACGGAACTCGAACTTGTTGCCGGTGAATGCCAGCGGAGACGTGCGGTTGCGGTCGGTTGTATCCTGAGGAATTGCCGGCAGGACATCGACGCCAATGCGAAGCGTACGATGCTCAAGCTCGGAATAGCCGCGCTCATCAACTATAGCGTCAATAATTCCCTCAAGCTCGTTGCCGAGGAATATGGAGACTATCGCCGGGGGGGCCTCCTGTGCGCCGAGACGGTGATCATTTCCGGCAAAGGCAACAGAGCAGCGAAGAAGCTCCTGATACTCGTCAACACCCTTGACGAAAGCTGCAAGGAAGAGCAGGAACGCCGCGTTCTGGCTGGGAGTCTTGCCCGGGGAGAAAAGATTGCTGCCCTTATCAGTGGAGAGGGACCAGTTGATATGCTTTCCGGAACCGTTGACACCGGCAAAAGGCTTTTCGTGCAGCAGGCAGACCATTCCGTGACGCTCCGCGACCTTCTTCATGGTCTCCATGACGAGCTGATTCTGGTCGCTTGCCGTGTTGGCATCGGTATAAATAGGCGCCATTTCGTGCTGAGAAGGTGCGACCTCGTTATGCTTAGTCTTAGAAAGTACGCCAAGCTTCCAAAGTTCCTCATCGAGGTCCTTCATGTATTCTGCAACACGGGGGCGAATTACGCCGAAATAGTGATCATCAAGCTCCTGACCTTTCGGCGGCTTTGTGCCGAAGAGCGTACGGCCGCAAAGGCGGAGATCCTCGCGCTTGTTGAACATCTCTTTATCTATGAGAAAATACTCCTGCTCGGCACCGATCTGCGGCGTGACACGCTCGACATCTGAATTGCCGAAAAGGTGCAGGGCACGCACTGCCTCGCGGTTGACTGCCTCCATCGAACGCAGCAGCGGGGTCTTCTTATCAAGTGCAGCTCCGCCATATGAGCAAAATACAGTGGGGATACAGAGACTGCCGTCCTTTATGAATGCAAATGCCGTCGGATCCCAGGCGCTGTAGCCGCGTGCCTCAAAGGTTGCACGCAGACCGCCGGTCGGGAAGCTGGATGCGTCAGGCTCACCGCAGACAAGCTCTGAACCGGAAAAGTCCATTATTACCTTGCCGCCGCCGATATTTTTAATAAAGCTGTCATGCTTTTCCGCTGTGATGCCGGTCATCGGCTGGAACCAATGCGTAAAGTGCGTTGCACCATGCTCCAATGCCCATGTCTTCATAGCGTCCGCAATCGCATTTGCAACGGTAAGAGGAAGCGGTTGGCCGGTTTTCAGGCACTGTCGCCAGCCCTGCATTGCATCCGCCGGAACATAGCGCTCCATTGTGCGTTCATTAAAAACCATTGAACCAAACAAATCCGGTATACGGTTTGCCATTTCACTCATAAGCTGATCTCCTTGTCATGCAAAAATAAATTCTCCCAATGCATCGTGATTTATGCACGGGGAGAAAATAAGATTTCAAACCTGTCGGCATCTTACGCCGGCAAAAAGTATACTCCTCTGATAAAATCAACAGAGAGAGTATACTATATAAAAATGCGAATGTAAATAAATTTTTATACACAAAAACGCCGGAATATTCAGTGCTTCTGCCTTATAACAACAGCATTCTGTCGTTATCGAGCTCTTTTCCGACGCCAGCCTTAAAGCGTTCCAAAAGGTCTGCAACCGTGAGATGTGCTCTTTCCTCGCCGCCAACGTCAAGTATAATCCGCCCTGCGTCCATCATGAGCGTACGATTGCCGAGCTCAAGTGCGGACTGCATATTATGAGTTATCATAAGGCAGGTCAGGTTATCTTCCGCCACAATCTTTTTTGTAAGCTCAAGTACTTTCTCGGCAGTGCCGGGATCGAGAGCCGCGGTATGCTCATCAAGAAGGAGAAGCTTAGGCGGCACTATTGTTGCCATCATAAGCGTCAGCGCCTGACGCTGGCCGCCGGAGAGAAGCCCCACAGGCTGACGCAGTCTGTCCTCAAGACCCATGCCGAGCTGAGCAAGTTTTTCTTTGAATATCTCTCTGTCGGCATTTGTGAGATGCGCGAGCCAGCCGCCATGTCCTGCAGCCAGGGCAAGATTTTCCTCTATTGTCATGCCTGGTGCACTGCCTGACATCGGGTCCTGAAACAGACGACCTATGCGGCGGGCACGCCGGTATTCCGGCTGAAAGGTTATGTCTTCACCGCCGAGCGTTATCGTACCGGAGTCGGTAAAAAAGCTGCCGCCTATAGCATTAAACAGCGTGGACTTTCCGGCACCGTTTGCGCCGATAATCGTAACAAAATCTCCCGGATCAAGGTGAAGTGAAAGGTCTGTCAAAGCTTTTTTCTCATTGACGGTGCCGGGATTAAATGTCTTGGATATGTGCGATATGGTCAGCATGCTGCGCCTCCTTTTCCGCCTGTTGGGGAATTTCTGCCCATTTTGCGGCGGACAATCGGCATTTGAGATCTGAGATACGGAATTGATATAGCGAGAATTACTATCACAGAGGATACAAGCTTAAGCATAAACGCCGGCATATTCAGACGAAGTGCAATTGTGTAAACAAGTCTGAATATAATTGCACCGAGTACAACTCCGACTGCGCGTTTGAAGACTCCGCCCTTGCCCATTATGGTTCCGCCAATAAGCAGAGATGCAAGAGCAATTGTAACCATACCGGTACCGAGATTTATATCTACAGCTTTCTGTGACTGTGCCATCAGGCAGCCCGAGAGCGCGGTAAGAGAGTTCGCAACGCACAGGCCGACAGTTGTGGTAAAGGCAGGATTAATAGACGACGAGCGCACCATCGTGGGATTATCACCGGTTGCACGGATTGCAAGGCCGAGACGTGTGCGCAGGAAGAGCGTGAGCAGGATCAGCGCAAGGATAACAGCAGCACCGGATACCACGAGCTTCTGCAGGCCTTCAAACGCAGTGCCCTCAAGCGCAGCCTTAACTATGGTAAAGACAGTGTCCGCCTTATTCATATTAAGGAGCGACGATCCGCCCATTACGGCAATATTCACGGAGTAGAGTCCGGTATTAACTATAATTCCGGCAAGAAGGCTGTTCACACCCATTCGTGTCTGGAGCACAGCAACGACAAAACCGGAGCATACGCCCGCCAGCATTGCAGCGCCGAGGGAGAGCCACGGATGCCCGGATAGTGCAACAACTGCACCGATAGCTGCTCCTAAAGTGAAGCAGCCATCGGTGGACATATCGCACACGTTAAGCATCGAGTAGCTCAAAAACAGTGCCAAAACTGTCAGTGAGCAGGTCAGGCCAAGCTCAAGAGCCGTCTGGCCAAGTGACAAAACTGTGGATAAATTCATAAGTATATATTTCTGTTTATCAGCCCTGAGCTTCGTCAAAGCTCTCGGCGGTGGTTATCTCTTTCACTGCAGTGCAGTAGGGAGCGAACGCAGCTTCAACATCTGCAAAATCATAGCCGAGCTGTGCGCAAATCTCAGTGTTGACGGTTGCAGTGCCGTTGTCAAAGGTCATAACAGGGGTGGTTGCGGGGCTTGCACCATCGAGGAGGATGCTTGCAACCATGTTTGCAGTCTCAACGCCAAGGTTTGCATAGTCAACGCCATAGCCAAGGAATGCACCGTTAAGAGCGAAGGAGTCAGCACCGGTGTACTGGGGAATGCCTGCTTCTGCGAAGGTTTCGTATATTGCAAGCTCAGCGGTCATAACGGTATTGTCCTGCGGAGTGAAGACTGCGTCAACACCGTCTGCAACAAGTGCCTGTGCAGCGAGCATAATCTCATCGGTAGTAGTTCCGGTGCGCTCTACATATTCAATGCCAAGCTCGTCAAGATGTGCCTTTGCAGCTGCAATTGCGGAGGTGGAAGAATCCTGGCCCTGGTCATAGAGAAGGCCGATCTTGGTAGCATCGGGGTCAAGGGCGAAAATAAGATTCATAACAGCGGTAGTATCGAGATAGTCAGAGGTACCGGTGAGGTTTGCGCCCGGAGCTTCGAGAGACTCCACAAGACCTGCGCTTACAGGGTCAGAAACTGCGGAGAAAACAACGGGGATATCAGTGCCTTCCGTCGCGCTCTGCATACGCATCGCAACCGGAGTTGCGACACCGACCATAAGGTCAACGTCGTCAGCGATGAAATCTGCAATTATCTGCTCCATAACACTGGCATCAGCGTTGCAGTTGTCATACTTGATCTCGAAGTTTACACCCTTCTCCTCGCCTATCTCAGCGAGTCTGTTCTGAATGTTCTCAACGATCTGGTTAAGTGATGCGTCATCGACATAATTGCAAATGCCTACGGTATAGGTTGTGACTTCTGCGGTTTCAGTGGTCTCGGTCTCTGCTGCAGCTTCTGCTGTGGGTTCGGCTGTTGTTTCAGCTGCAGTGCTACCGCATGCAGCAAGTGCAAGGCACATAACTGTTGCCATAACGCCGGCGATCATCTTGCGAATGTTGTTCTTTTTCATGAGTTTTTCCTCCATTGGCTCATTGGCCATAATAATATTTTCGGGCGGAGATGGAGGGGCCGCTGCCAACGGCCGGGAATTTGGAGTATTCATCTTGCCTGCAGGGAACAAAAAAACAGCTCCATGTCCCCCACATGGGACAAGAGCTGCAACTCCTGCGATACCACCCAAATTGACGTATAAACGTCCTCTCGCTTACGCGTACCATCATACGCGCCCCAAAAAGATAACGGTCCGGGTTTCCGTCGGCATCTACTCAGGTCAAAGCCCTTTCAAGCCGCCCTCCGAAGTCCATTCAACCTGCCCCGTACGGCTGTGATCACACCACCCACAACTCTCTGATCAACGGTTCTGCAGATTTACTACTCTTCATCACAGGTTTACTGCTTTTGAATTATGGCATTATTATAGCCACGCATCAGCACTGTGTCAAGCGGCACTTTCATCCAAAATCTTTTGGGCAGAAATTATATAATTTCGTAAGATGCAACAAAGCTTTAAAAGCTGCAGCCGGAAGTAAGATGCTTCCGGCTGCATACAAAGCTTATATTTTTATTCTATCATCGCGGCAAAGTCCTGCTCACTGATAATATTAACGCCCAGGCTCTCTGCTTTTGTCAGCTTGCTGCCCGCATTTTCTCCGGCAAGTACATAGCTCGTCTTCTTTGAAACCGATGATGATGTTTTGCCTCCAAAGCTCTCAATTATAGCCGAGGCCTCGTCACGGGTATAACGCTCAAGTGTTCCGGTCAGCACAAACGTCATTCCGGCAAAACGATTGTCCTTACGTTCTTCTGTACTGGCGAAGCTGACGCCCGCATCGCGCAGTCTGCCGATAAGGTGCTGGGACTGCGGATTTGCAAACCATTCGAGTATGAAGTCCGCTGTCACACCGCCGATATCGGGTATAGCTGTCAGCGTCTCTGCATCAGCCTGCATCACGCTGTCGAGATCTCCGAAATGTGCGGCAATCACCTTTGCCGCCTTTTGACCAACCTGGCGAATACCAAAGGCACACAGCAGCCGCGCAAGTCCGGCAGATTTGCTCTTTTCTATCGATGCAATCAGATTTTCCGCAGATTTCTTTCCCATCCTGTCGAGCGACGCAATTGACTGCGGTTCAAGATAATATAAATCCGCCGCGGAATTGACAAGTCCGCTTGATATAAGGCTCTCACAAACGGATATACCGAGGCCCTCTATATCCATTGCCTCTCGCGATGCAAAATGTGCAATGTTCCGCAGGCGCTGAGCCGGACACTCGGGGCTTGTGCAGCGCAGCGCAACACCATCCTCATCCCGCACCACCGGTGAGCCGCACTCAGGGCACACTGACGGCATGGCGAACGGGACGCTGTTCTCCGGGCGTTTGTCCTTATTTACCGAAACGACTTCCGGTATGATCTCCCCTGCCTTCTGCAGTACGACCGTGTCACCTATGCGCAGATCCAGTCTGTCAATATTATCCTGATTATGCAGCGTCGCCGCTGATACCGTAGTACCGGCAAGACGAATCGGCTCGACAATAACCTTCGGTGTCAACACTCCGGTTCTGCCTACCTGCACGACAACATCCAGCACTCGGCTTTCCTTTTGCTCCGGCGGATATTTGAAGGCAACCGCCCATCTTGGTGCCTTTGCCGTGCTGCCGAGCTCTTCACGCTGGGCAAGGCTGTTTATTTTTATAACCGCACCGTCCATATCATATGGCAGTGAGTCTCTGTTCTCCCCCAGCCATTCTATGCGCTGTACGCAATCGTGAATATTATCATAATGCTTATACGGTATGACCGGAAAGCCCATATCGCGCATAGCATCGAGTGTCTGGGCATGTGTGGTATATATCGGGTCTGAGGAATATTGCATATTGAAAAATATAATGTCGAGTTTTCTTGAAGCCGCAACCTTAGGGTCAAGCTGGCGCATAGAGCCTGCTGCCGCATTGCGCGGGTTTGCCAGCAGCGCCTCACCGTTAATCTCGCGCTGCTCGTTAAGCTGCTGAAAAACGGCTTTAGACATATATACTTCGCCGCGGACAATCAGCCGCTCAGGTGCGCCCTCAATACGCAGCGGGAGTGAACGCACGGTACGCAGATTCTCCGTGACATTTTCGCCGGTTATTCCGTCGCCGCGCGTCGCACCGCGGACAAATATGCCGTTTTCATATTCAAGTGACATAGACAGGCCATCGACCTTCGGCTCAACGGAGTAATCATGGCTGCCGGCAAGCATCTGGTCCATTCTCTCGCCGAATGCGAAAAGCTCATCATACGAGAACACATCGGTAAGACTCTCCAACGGCACCTGATGCACAACCGGCTCAAACTGGCTCGACGCCTCTCCGCCCACGCGCTGGGTCGGAGAATCCGGCGTGATAAGCTCCGGATGAAGCGCTTCAAGCTCTTTAAGCTGCTGCATCAGCACGTCATATTCATAGTCGGATATTGCCGGGGAATCATATACGTAATAGAGCTTTGAATATTTCTCAATCGCTCTGCGCAGCTTGATTATTTCTTTCTCTGCGTCCATTTTTATCCGCCTTTCACGTTTCAGCCATATCGTGTGTTGCTATATAAATATTACTTGTCAAGCATGGCACTTACTGCCATCATTATGCCGAGCTTTCCGGATTCAAAGGTTAATCCGCCCTGCATATAGACAGTATACGGCTCACGCACAGGTCCGTCTGCTGAAAGCTCGATAGAAGAACCCTGAATAAATGCACCCGCCGCCATTATTACGGGACAGTCATATCCGGGCATGGGCCAGGGCTCCGGGGTAACAAAAGAGTCAACCGGTGCGCCTGATTGGATGCCGAGGCAGAACTTTTTCATAGCCTCTGCGCTGCCGAGACGGACCATCTGTATAATGTCAGATCGTTTATCGTCAACGGACGGCGAGCTTGAAATACCGAGTTCATCCATCATTGCGCTGCAGAACACGGCTGTCTTGAGTGCCTGTGCCACGGTATGCGGTGCCAAAAACAGTCCCTGATAGAGAAGCCTGTTATTGCCAAGGGTAGAGCCGCACTCCCCTCCTATTCCGGGAGTGGTCAAACGCATTGCCGCACGCTCCACGAGCTCTGCTTTTCCTGCAACATAACCACCGGTTGGGGCAATACCGCCGCCCGGATTTTTTATCAGTGAGCCTGCGATAATATCCACGCCGACATTTGTCGGCTCTATTACATCAGTGAATTCACCATAGCAGTTGTCAACCATGATATTTGCATTGGGATTTACCGAGCGGACTGCCTCGACAATTTTGCCCATTTCCTCAACCGTAAGCGCCTTTCTGTCTGCATAACCGCGGGAACGCTGTATCATGACGCCCGTAACCTTACTGTCGGACGCAGCGCGGGCAATACCCTCGTAATCCGGGCCGCCATCCGCTGCCATATCAACCTGTGCATAATT
Source organism: bacterium (assembly GCA_963590455.1). GTDB lineage: Bacteria > Bacillota > Clostridia > Oscillospirales > Oscillospiraceae > Limivicinus. The sequence continues at coordinate 8,689 of CAVAPH010000057.1, forward strand.
CACGCCGTAGAATTTAAGCGAACCGAAGCAGTCACCACTTATTCCGATGGCGCTGCGCAAAGTATCATATGGCATTCCGGTTGCGGCAAGGATGGTCTCTCCGGGCTTGCACAGTGAAAACATTGCCGTTGTCAATGCATGGGTGCCATTTACAAAGCCGATACGCACCAATGCAGCCTCAGTGCCGAAAATCTGTGCATAGATCTTGTCCAACGTCTCACGGCCGAGGTCATCATACCCATAACCGGTAGTTCCGGCAAAGCAGCTTTCAGAAACGCGGTTATCCTGAAACGCCTCCATGACGCGGCGCGTGTTGTATTCCGCTGTTGCGTCCAGCTTTTCAAACTGCGGACGAATCCTTTTCATTGCCCGCTCAGCCATCTCGTATACTTCCGGGCGTATATCGCTTATTTTCATTCACTCAAGCTCCATAATCAGTTTCTTAAAATGTTTTCCGCGCTCCGCGAAATTCTTAAAATGGTCGAAAGCGGCACAAGCCGGAGAGAGAAGCACTATATCCCCTTCCTGTGCATGTGCGGCAGCCGTATGTACAGCCTCATCAAAATCTTCAACCGTCTCAAATTTAAGACCGCTGTCTTTATAATACTCTGACGAAAGTATTGCCTGTTCGATCTTTCCTGCTGTCGCACCTGTCAATACGACTTCTTTAGCCATTTTGCAAAGATCATCACCCAAGCCGTCAAACGGGATATGCTTATCATAGCCGCCTGCAATTACAATAGGCTTTACCTTCATTGCGCGCAAACCTGCCGCAGTTCTCGTCGGGCTTGTCCCGATAGAGTCGTTTATATACGTAACACCGCGGAGAACGCGCACCTGCTCGAGTCTGTGTTCTACTCCGGCAAAAGTTTCTGCAACCTCACGGCAGACCTCATCGCTGACATAGCCCTCCGTCGCTGCAAATGCGGCAAGGTAGTTTTGAAGATTATGCTCGCCAGGCAGCTTGATCCCATCCGCACGCATAATTGGCGCTTTGACACCGTTATGAACGCGGCTTATAACACCGTCGCTGCACACAGCGCCGTTTTGAATCTCGGATTTATCAGAAAAATAGCTGACGGATGATTTTGCAGTTTCAAGATAGTATGGCGTATGGCCGTCGTCATAGTTGAGGACAAGCCTGTCGTTTTCATCCTGCATGGCATATATCGCCCGTTTTGCATCGATATAATCCTGGTAATCCTTGTGCTTATCAAGGTGATTCGGCGATATATTCGTAATTACCGCGACATTGGGCTTACATTTCATGGAGTGCAGCTGGAATGAGCTGAGCTCCAGCACGGCAATGTCTTCCGGCTTGATATCCGGGATTTCGCACAGCAGCGGATGCCCAATATTTCCGCCCAGATGAACGTTATATCCCGCATGCTTAAATAACTCTGCAATGATCGTGCTGGTTGTCGTCTTTCCGTCGCTGCCGGTTATTGCAACAATACGGCATGGGCAAAGCTCAAAGAAAACTTCCATTTCAGAGGTTATAAGGCTTCCCTTCGCCTTTGCCGATTCAAGATGCGGATCAAATGGCATCAATCCCGGCGTTCTGAAAATAATGTCATGATCAAGACCTTCAAGATAATTATCACCGAGTTTTAGCTTTGCGCCCATGTTAATAAGCTCAAGGCCTTCCATACCCATCTCAGCAAGACTGCGCTTGTCGCAAGCGGTCACGTTGCATCCGCAGCTCAGAAGCAGACGAATAAGCGGAGTGTTGCTGACTCCGATACCTATAACGGCAATACGTTTGTCTTTTATTCCGTTTATATAATCATTCAGCGTCACGATTTTGCCTCCAAAATTTTATCACAATATCATATCAATATGACATCTGAAAGTTAATTATAAGTCCTATCTGTGCAAAAGACAAGAATTTTGTTGACTTAAGAGTCAAAAGTGATTAGAATATCAGCGTTGAGCAGACCGAACGACCGCGGGCATGAGGCGAAAGCCTGTGCGTGAGGAAAGTCCGGGCTCCATAGGGCAAGAATAACGGGTAACGCCCGCCAGGGGTAACCCTCGGACAAGTGCAACAGAGATATACCGCTTCGCCTCTGACGAAGTAAGGGTGGAAAAGTGAGGTAAGAGCTCACTCGTCGCATGGAGACATGTTGATGCTGTAAACTCTATTCGGAGCAACACCGTGGGAGAACGCATGGCCTGCCCGGCCGTTCTCAGGAGGTGGCTTGAGGCTGTCGGCAACGGCAGTCCTAGATAGATGGTCGTTTAAGACAGAACCCGGCTTACAGGCCTGCTCAACGTTATCTGACAAACATCAGGCAACACCGATTTTCGGCGCTGCCTGATAGTGATTTTAGGGGCGTACTGGAATGGATTTTGGTCAGCTTCTTGTTTTTATTATGGAGCTCATCGGGACGGTTGCTTTTTCAGCCTCCGGCGCGATGGTTGCCATTGAGAAGAGCATGGACATCTTCGGCGTGTGTGTGCTCGGCGTATGCACGGCGGTCGGCGGCGGCATGGTTCGGGATATCATTCTCGGAAATGTCCCCGATGCACTGACAGACCCGGTATATGTTGCCGTTGCAGCCGCTACGGCACTTATAGTATTCTTAGTGCTGTATATGCGCAAGGAGCATCTGCACGGCCGATCCCGAGCATTTTATGACAGTCTCATGCTCATAATGGATGCTGTTGGACTCGGCATATTCACAGGAGTCGGTGTACTGACAGGAATACGTGCAGGCTATCCTAACAACGAATTTCTCCTTGTTTTCCTCGGAACAATAACCGGTGTCGGCGGTGGACTTCTGCGTGACATGATGGCCGGTGTTCCTCCGTATATTTTCGTCAAGCACATATATGCGCTGGCTTCTATAGCCGGGGCATGTATATTTGTCCTGCTTTACAAGTTTTTCGGAGAAGTGCCTGCTCTCGTTGTGTCCTCTATTTTGATAATTGCTATACGTCTGTTAGCCGCGCATTATCACTGGAACCTGCCGCGGTTAAAAATTCTCCGCTGATGCAAGGATGTAAGGAGTTTATATCTATGGAAAATAATATTATTATTCGCTCTGTCACTCCCGATGATGCCGAAGAACTCTTGGAAATCTACTCATACTACGTAGAAAACACCGCTATCACATATGAATATACTGTGCCGACCGTGGATGAATTCCGCAGCCGCATACAAAATACGCTTAAGCGCTACCCATACATTGCGGCAGAGTGCAACGGGAAACTATTGGGTTACGCCTACACCGGTGCATTCCATCCGCGTGCAGCCTATGCTTGGGCTGTGGAAACATCTATATACCTGGACAAAGATGCGCACGGGCTCGGCCTCGGACGCAGGCTGTATGACGCTCTTGAGGCGGCATCGCACAAGCAGAATATACTTGATATGTATGCCTGTATTGCTGTCCCGGAGCACGATGACGAATATCTGACCCATAACAGCGTACAATTTCATGAGCACCTCGGATTCAAAACCGTCGGTTATTTTCAAAACTGCGCCTACAAATTCGGCCGCTGGTACGGCATGGTATGGATGCATAAATCCATCGGCGAACACACATCAACCCCAGCCGCTGTTGTGCCGTTTGGCAAAGCTGGGAGAAACTAACCTGCCGAAATTACAATATCAAGGCCACTGGCAAAGCCAGTGGCTTACACAAACCCTACAATGGCATATTACTGGCTGCACATTAAGGTGCACTGAATTTCTTCCTTATGCGTGAAGTGCTCCGTTGCCATTAAAATAGCTTTTTGCCTATGATATTGTTTGTTGTGGTTGACGAACCTATCAACACTCTATCATTGGAGGTTTTCTTTTTCACCCATAAGTAGAACTCTTTGCGCGCACCGGCATAACCGGTGGTTCACATTTTTGAAAATATATGGAGCGTGCTGTGCATATCGCGCTCTCATTCATTGGATTTTTCTATTTTGCTCTACCCCAACTACCGACGCAGGACCTATAAAGATGACACTCCAAACTCGATGTGTTTTGTGCATCAAAGTTTGGAGTGTCGTTTTTATATTTTTATAAAAATCATGCATCACACTTGAGAGTGATTGAGTAAATAAGCAGGCCGATTGCGGTT
>CAVAPH010000058.1:0-12348 GCA_963590455.1 bacterium
AAACTCAATAGCTTCAGCCGGTTCTGCGCGGGGGCGATATGTGTTATCGCTTTGCTGTTTATGGCGGTGCTGCTGATCTCTTCACTTCTCGGAACGACCGGTATGAGCACCGGCGGGGTAGGGAAGACCGGCGAGATTGTGAGTTTCGTTCAGGATAATATTTTCCTCAATATCATAGCATTGCTCCTCGGCATGGCGATAATTTATTTTATCCTCAGGCTGACAGAGCACAGAAATATAAAAATAATTGCGGCTGTGACTGTGGGGATTACAGCGGTATTTGCTCTGGCTTTTGTCCTCTCCGGCAAGATGCAGCCGTCTGAGGATTCTTATATAGTCACGTATACGGCACGGCTTATGAGCGAAAACAGCAGCCTTGTGTACGTCGAATATTTTGCATTCTTCCCGTACCAGTTCGGCTTCGTCCTCTATGAGGAGATATTTTTCAGGCTATTTAATCTCATAATGCCTAACGCGCCGGAGGGCTTTTCTTCCCTCATACTGCAGGGATTAAACGTGGTTTACGTTGCGGTGTTCTGCCTTGCTCTGCTTGCATGCATGAGATATATAATTAAAGACGAGTCAGCCCGAAAGCTTGCGGCCGTGCTGCTCATGTGTTTTTTGCCTCTGCCGCTGTTCGCAACGTACATGTACGGGACGATACCGGGCTTTACGTTCGCGGCTCTGGCTGTTTTAATGTTCCTGCGCTTCCAGGACAGGGGCAAAATTGTTGACGCACTCGGATGCGCTGTGTTTATGTCAATTGCGGTTTGCCTGAAGCTCAACTGCCTTATCGTGCTTATGGCGATTGCGATAATCTGGGTAATAGAGATTATAAAAAATCCGAAGCTCAGGTCTTTTATCATGCTGGCTCTGACTGTGGCGGTTGTGCTCGTGACAATGGGACTGCCGCAGAAATATTACGAGGCGCGCAACGGTATAGATTTCGGCAAGGGAATTCCACGCTTGAGCTGGATGGCTATGGGGCTCAACGAGGGACAGAGCTGCTCAGGCTGGTATGACACCACGTATACGACCGACGTGTTCAGAGACAGCGGTTATAATTACGATGAAACCGCAGAGGCAGCGCGCGAGGCTATAAAAGAGCGCGCGGAATATTTTAAGAGCTCACCCAAAGAGGCAGTGCAGTTTTTCGCAAGAAAGCTGCTGAGCCAGTGGAATGAGCCGACGTATCAGAGCCTGTGGACGAATCAGTCGCGAAAGAGCTACAGCGAGTCCGGCGGTTTTTTCAATTTCATCTGCAATACTGCGTCAGACAACCTGACAATACTGATGAATTTTTACCAGCAGCTGATATTCTTCGGCTTTACGCTGGGACTTATAGCGCTGCTTCGCAAAAAGGACATCCGCACCGTGATATTCCCGCTTATTATTCTGGGCGGGCTGCTGTATCATCTGCTGTTTGAGGCAAAGTCCCAATACGCACTGTGCTATGTAGTGATGATGATACCAGTTGCGGCATACGGCTTTGTCCGATTTATGAATGCTATAGCAGAAAGGAGCGCGCGTCGTGGAAGCAAATAAGCAAAGCCCGATGGGAATATGGCTCTCGCACGTAAATGAGCGTACGAAAGAATACAGACTGCCGTTCCTCTCTGCAATCGTATTCGGACTGCTGGCGCACATGTTCGCCTTCGCCAACAAGCTTGTCAACGCGGATGAGATAGAATCTCTGTTCGGCAAGGGTGCGACGCTCACGTCCGGGCGCTGGGGGCTCGAGGCGGTAAAAATAATTTTCCCGGACTACTCAATGCCCTGGCTGTGGGGAATAATCAGCCTGCTGCTGCTCGCGGTTTCGGTTTGCCTGATCGTGAAGATGTTTGAGATAAAGGGCCGTCTTACGCAGCTCCTGCTTGCGGGAATGATTGCGGCCTTTCCATCGCAGACCGGCAACTTCTGCTTTATGTTCACAAGCTCCGCATATGCGCTTGCGTTTCTGTTTTCAGTGCTGACAGCGTATCTTATATGCAAAGGCGGAAAGCTCAATGCCGCGCTCGGAGTTATATTATTAGTTCTCTCACTCGGACTTTATCAGGCATATATTGCCCTGTGTGCGAGTCTGCTGCTCTTATGCATGGTTAAGCAGTGTCTCGACGGAGAAAAATGCGGCGTGAAAGCACTGCTGTTCGGCGTGCGCGCTCTGCTTTTGATGCTTGCAGCACTTGCAATTTATGCTGCCGTCACGCTGCTCGTCTTCAAGCTGACGGGCACGGAGTTTAATGACTACGTACGTGAGAATACGGGCAAGAGCGGGATACTCGGCCGTGTGCGCATGGCGTATGATTTCTTCGTATATTATTTCAGCTACCGTGAATATGCGCTGATAACAAATGAGGCATCGCGTTGGGGGCACATCGTGCTGGCGGTGCTGTGCGCCGTGGGCATCGCGATCCCGGCTGTGAAGAAGCTCCGTGCCCGCGATATTCTTACAGGTCTTGTGCTTGCCGGCTGCGCATTGCTGCTGCCGCTTGCGATCAACTGCATGTTCCTCGCCATGGATAAATACTCTATCCATACGCTGGTGATATACAGCTTTGTCGCAATATACGTTCTTGCGGCGATACTTCTTGAGCGTGTGTTCGCGGGCGGTACAACGGTTAAGCGGGCATCACGTGATGTTATATATCTCTGCCTCGCTTTGGCACTTGTCAGCAATATATATTTTGCCAATGAGGTATATCTGAAAATGTACCTCAGCTACGAAAATGCCTACTCGTTCTATTCTATATTAATAAGCCGCGCCGAAAATCTTCCGGATTTCAGCACGGATAAAAAGCTCGCGATAATCGGCGTGCAGGACAATGCCGTCACGCAGTTTGACGAGATAGATGTCGGCTATATAACCGGGCCGAGCAAGGATTTGATAAATATCTATTCCCGCGAGAATTTTATACGCCGTTACCTCGGCAGTGATATTTTGCTTGCCGATTCTGAAGAGATCGAAGAACTTGAGCAGACGGATGAATTTGCGGAAATGGCGGAATATCCGTATTACGGCTCAATAAAAATAATCGGCGACTATATCGTCGTAAAGCTGGGATAGGAGGTGCGCCGTGAATAATAATCTTTCATTCTTTGAACGTGCGGCGCTCGCCGTGTCCGCAGCTGCAAAAAAATATGCCCTCCCGGTGGCGGCGTCTCTCGTGTTCGGCTTCATGGCGCACATGTACGCCTTTACAAATAAGCTCCTGAACGCGGATGAGACTGCGGCGCTCTTTTCAAAGGGTGCTACGCTGACATCGGGGCGCTGGGGGCTTGAGCTGACAAAGCTTGTTTTCCCGGATGTATCCATGCCGTGGATATACGGCGTGATAAGTCTGCTGCTCGTTACAGCGGCCGTCTGCTTTATTATCTCAGCGTTCGGCATCAATAAAAAGCTCACTCAGGTGCTGCTCTGCGGCGCTGTCATGGCTTTCCCGGCGATGACGGGGAACTTCTGTTATATGTTCACCAGCGCGTCATATTCACTCGCAATATTTATGGCTGTGCTGGCAGTATATCTCTTTGCGCAGGGCGGAAAAGTTAAGTGCACTGCAGGCTGCATTGCGCTTGCTTTCGCGCTCGGGATATATCAGGCGTATATCTCGCTTGCCGCAAGCCTCTGCGTAGTAGTTTTAATCAAAGAGCTCATGGCTGACGACGCATCACCCAAAGCTGTGCTTTTGCGGGGAGTTAAGCAGCTTTGCATGCTGGCCCTGTCGCTGGCATTGTACTTTGTGATCACGCTTATAGTTGAGAGCGTGCTCGGCACCGGCTATCAGGAGTATGACACCGGCACGAAAACCGGTCTGCTCCGCGGCCTGCTGACAGTGTACAGCTCATTTGTCGGAATATTCACCTCCGGCAACTTCGGCTTTGTCAATTCGGGCATATCAATTGCAGCACATATTATTTGCGTGCTCACAATACTATGCGCGCTTGTTTACCGCATGGCTGCACGGCATGACAGGTATGCGTCGCTGCTCATGCTCGCTCTTGTAATTATCTATCCGCTCAGCGTCAACTGCATGTATCTTGCGGCGTCCCCGGATATAATCCACAGCCTTGTGATGTTCGGCTTTGTGTCGTTCTATGTGCTCACAGCAGTATGCTTTGATGCGCTTGACAGGCGTATATGGCTTCTGCGTGATCTGACAGCAATAGCGTCCGCAGTGATAATTTTTGCAAACGTCTTTTTTGCAAATGAAGTGTATCTTAAAATGTACCTCGAATATGAAAACGCCTACTCGTTTTACAACAGCCTGATGGCGGAGGTAATGGGTACGCCGGGCTTTTCACAATTCACGGTTATCGACATCGTCGGCAATACACAGAGCGGACTGACGCATTTTGACGAGGAGATTGACACTGCAGGCTTTACCGGCCCGAACGAAGATCTTGTCAATACATATACGCGCGTCAGCTTTATAAAATACTATCTCGGCCTTGATCTCTATATGTACCGCGAGGACACCATACTCGACTGCGACTGGTACGACGAGATGCCCTGTTATCCGGCCGACGGATCAATAAAATATCTTGAGGATGAGAACAGAATAGTCGTCAAGCTCGGATAAGATAATATATAATATAAAAGCTGCCGGAGCACCGTAAAATCGCGGTACTCCGGCAGTTCTTGATTTTTATAATATATCAGCCGTTTATAAATCTTGAGAGGAAGTCACGGGTTTCCTGCTTCTGCGGGTTGCCGAAGAGCTCACCGGGGGCTGACTGCTCGCATATAAGGCCGTTGTTCATGTATATGACCTCGGTGCTGACATCGCGGGCAAATGCCATTTCATGCGTTACGACCAGCATAGTCATACCGTCCTCTGCAAGACGCTTCATAACGCTCAAAACCTCGCCGACCATCTCGGGGTCGAGTGCGCTCGTCGGCTCGTCAAAGAGCAGCACCTCAGGCGCCATTGCCATTGCGCGGGCTATTGCCACACGCTGCTTCTGACCGCCGGAGATCTGACGCGGGCGGGCGTTGATGTACGGTGTCATACCCACGCGCTCGAGATAATGCATGGCGTTTTCCTGCGCCTCGCTGCGGCTTTTCTTGAGAACCTTTACCTGACCGACTATGCAGTTTTCCAGCACCGTCATGTTGTCGAAAAGATTGAACGACTGAAACACCATACCGACGTGTGAGCGGTATTCCGGCGCATTCACGCCGCGGCTGACCACGTTTTTGCCGTGATAGAGTATCTCGCCGGAGCTCGGAGTTTCCAGAAGATTTATGCAGCGCAGCAGAGTAGACTTGCCGGAGCCTGATGCGCCGATTATGCTTATAACATCGCCCTTTTCAACGGAAAAATCAATATCGCGCAATACCTCATGATTGCCGAAGGATTTGGAGAGGTGATTTATCTGCAGTATTTTCTCGCCCATGCTTATTTATCTCCTCTCATGCTGTCAGAATTTGCGTCAAATTCGGTGCTGCGCTCATCAAACGGAGTGCCGCGGTCGGGGTGACTGTATGTGCCGGCTACCATGACCAGCTGGTCGCCGCTGGCAAGCTCATAGCTGCCCTTGCCGTCGAGCCGTTTTTCCATTCTGCGCAGGATAAACGAGGCAATCAGCGTCATGCAAAGGTATCCGGCCATTTCAACAGTAGCAGACGGGAAGTACAGATAGCTTGCGCCGACGGCTGCACGGTGTGCCGAGAAAAAGTCGGGGAAGCCGATTATAAACATAACGGAGGTGTCCTTGACGTTTATAATAAAGTTGTTGCCGATTTGCGGCATGATGTTTCTCAGCGCCTGCGGAAGAATGACGTTTATCATCGTCTGCACATGCGTCATGCCGATGGCCTTTGCACCCTCCGTCTGACCGGGATCTATCGAGATGATGCCGCCGCGTACTGATTCGGCCATATATGCACCGGTGTTGATCGACACGACCAGCAGCGCCGCACCCCAGACGCTTTCAAAGTGTACGCTGCCACCGGTGAAGTAAGGCAGACCATAGTATATGAAAACGGCCTGAAGCACCATCGGAGTGCCGCGGAACAGCTCAACATAGATTCTGACTATCACGCGAATAAGCTTGACGAAGAACTTCTTCACGCCGGAGTCCTGCTTGGAGCAGGGGATGGTGTTAAGCACACCGCATACAAAGCCGATAACGCAGCCTATCGCAGTCGCCGCGAGTGCGAGCGCGAGAGTGTTGCCCATACCGCTTATGTATGAACTTCCGTATTTGGACCAAAGCTTGACTATATCTGAGCCGAGCTGGGCAAAAATATTCATGGACTGACCTCTTTTACGGATTTATATTTTTGAAAACGGCACCGCTGCGGATAATTAAATAAGGGCAGCGGTGCCTTGAATATGCCTGGTTTCGGGAAATTAATCCTCGCTCATGGGCTGGACGGAGATTGCGTACTCCATAAGCTCGTTGAAGTCATCAGCGGTCATCTGGGAGAGAACGCTGTCAATAGCGGTCTTGAGCTCGGTGTTGCCCTTGCGGAGAGATACGCCGATGTTGACGTTTTCTGCGCGGACCTCATCGGAGAACTGGAAGTCACCGTCGGTGCCGGAGAAGTCAAGGATGGTCATGTCGGGGTAGACAGCAACTGCGCCCTGTGCGGTGGGCATATCGGTGCAGATGAAGTCAACAGTGCCGGTTTCAAGAGCCATGAGCATTGCAGGAGCAGTCTCGGAAGCGGTCTGGATTTCGGCACCCTCAATCTGAGGCAGGCACTGGTCGTACCAGATGGTGGCGATCTGAGCGGTGCAGCGGCCGCCTGCAAGATCGGAGATGCTGGTTGCGGAGGCATACTGGCTGTCAGCCTTGGTTACGCATACGATAGTTGCATAGAAGTAGGGGCCTGCAAAATCAACCTGCTCGGAGCGCTCTGCGGTCATGGACTGGCCGGCGATAACTGCATCAAAGGTGCCGGTCTGAACACCGGGGACGAGGGAGTCCCAGTCGGACTGGACAATCTCAAGCTCCCAGCCGTTTGCCTCGCAGATCTTCTTTGCGATCATGACATCATAGCCGTTTGCATAGAAACCGGGAACGTTGGAGATTTCAACGGCACCGTTGGAATCGTCGCTCTGGGTCCAGTTGTAAGGAGCATAGGCACACTCCATTGCGACGGTGAGAACGCCGTCTTCAACACCGCTGACTGCGGTTTCGCTTGCTTCGGAGGAAGCGTCGGAGGCTGCTGCATCAGTTGCAGCGGAAGTGTCGGTCGAGGCGGAAGTGCTGCCGCAGGCACAAAGTGCCAGCATCATGACGAGGGACAGTACAAGTGCAAGAATTCTGTTACGCATTTTTATTCCTTTCCGGACGTTGCGCGCGTCCTCCGGCTTATTCTCCCAACCGGCGGGGAAATAATAAAAAATGAACCGCCTGTCAAGCGGTTCATGGAAAATCGGAAATACAGGCATCATACAGATACCGGATACCGTCAGCCATTGATAGCGCTTCACAAGAAAATCAAGTGACAGTCCGACAGATGTTCTCTGCCGACCCAGCAAGGAAAGAACAGGCATTCTTTCAAAGCTTCGGCGGTGGCCCCTTTCACATTCCGCGGCTGCCTGGCCTTGCGGATGATACTGATGGATACCGCGCCTCTATCGTTACATATCAGCGATTCAATTTGGTCGCATGATAGCATTGATTGTGCGATGTGTCAATAGGCAGATAGCAATTTTGTCGTTTATATACAAAAACTATTTGACACATTTGCCATAGTTGTGAAAAAGAAAGAGAAAAACATGCGCCCGGAGTAAAATCCGCGTAATTTTCAGCCGTTTATCCTGAGAAAAACCGGTGTGACGCATGATAAAATATTATAAGAATATGAACTTTGCAGGCTCTTATTGCAAAAAGCTCAAAAATGTGATATAAAAAGCCAATACAGCCAGCATAGGACTGTATTAATGCTAAAAAAGTTAGGAATACCTAACAAAAAGCGTTAGCGTAGCCTAACTTTGGAGATTATTATATTATTATTTTATTTTAATCACGGAGGGTATAATTATGAAAAAATGGACTGCATTTGTCAGTGGGCTGCTCGTCGGTACTGCGGGCTTCAAGATTCTCGGCAGCAGCGACGCTAAGAAGGTCTATGCACACACCACCGCAGCGGTAATCCGCGCAAAGGACTGCATTGTTGCCGCAGCAACCAATATCAAGGAGAACGCGGATGACGTTCTTGCAGAGGCCAAGGACATCAACGAGAAGCGCGCAGAGAAGGCAGAGGCCGAAGTCATCGAAGACAGCGCAGAGAAGGCTGAGTAATCATGAAGTGCAGAATTCTGCATGAGCTTCCGTGGCGTATCCGCGTGCACATGGAGCAGAAGCGGATGACTCTGGAGCAGGCAGACATTTTAGAGGCATATCTGAATAACGTCGCAGGTGTGGAGGATGTAAAAGTATTTGATCGCACCTGCGACGCAATAATAATCTACTCCGAAAAAAGCGTGACACGCACGGAGCTGGTGTCGGCACTCGGTGCATTTTCCTACGCCGCATCCGCAGCACTTGCGCCGGAGCACAGCAGCCGTGCTCTCGACAGAGAGTATGAGGATAAAATTGCAAGCTCCGTACTCGGCAGGTGCTTCAAAAAGCTGTTCCTGCCGGTGCCGGTTCGAACGGCGTTGACGCTTGTCCGCTCTGCACGCTATATATACAAAGGCCTTGAGTGCATCGTAAAGGGCAAAATTCAGGTGCCGGTGCTGGATGCAACGGCTATTGCAGTTTCAATGCTGCGAGGTGACTTTGAAACTGCCGGGTCTATCATGTTCCTGCTCGGTATAGGCGAAACGCTCGACGAGTGGACGCACAAGAAGTCAGTATCGGATCTTGCGAGCAGCATGGCGCTTAATATCGACAAGGTCTGGCTGCACACACCGGATGGTGATGTGCTTGTAAACGTCAGTGATGTCACTGTCGGTGATCTGATAAGCGTCGGCACGGGCGGCATGATTCCGCTTGACGGCAAGGTAGTCTCAGGTGAGGCGATGGTAAACCAGGCCACTATAACCGGCGAACCGCTTGCCATGCGCAAAACCGCCGGCGGCTACGTTTATGCCGGCACGGTTGTCGAAGAGGGCAGCTGCACAATCCGAGTTGAAAAGTGCACGGGCAGCGGCCGTTATGACCGCATAGTGCGCATGATAGAGGAGTCGGAAAAGCTCAAGTCGGCAACCGAGAGCCATGCGGCGCATCTTGCAGACAGCCTTGTGCCATACAGCCTCGGCGCGACCGCACTTATATGGCTCATAACGCGAAATCCCACCCGCGCACTTGCAGTGCTCATGGTTGATTTTTCATGCGCACTGAAGCTGAGCATGCCTATCGCGGTGCTCTCCGCAATGAAGGAGGCCAGCACCTACCAGCTTTCCGTCAAGGGCGGAAAATTCCTGGAGGCCGTCTCTCAGGCGGAGACCTTTGTATTTGACAAAACCGGTACGCTCACTCACGCGGCCCCGCATGTGGCGCAGATTGTCACCTTCAACGGACAGGACGCGACAGAAATGCTTCGCCTTGCAGCCTGCCTTGAGGAGCATTACCCGCACTCCATGGCAAAGGCCGTTGTCGCAGAGTCGGAGCGGCGCGGACTCAAACATGCGGAGAGACATTCCAAGGTTGATTATATCGTTGCGCACGGAATATCCAGCAGTGTTGACGACGAAAAGGTTGTCATCGGCAGTCACCATTTCGTATTTGACGATGAGGGCTGCGTTATCCCTGAAGGGGAGCAGGCGCGCTTTGACGCTCTGCCGGAGGAGTACTCACATCTCTATATGGGCATCTCCGGTGTGCTGTCCGCCGTTATCTGCATAGAGGATCCGCTGCGCGATGAGGCACATGCAGTGGTTGACGGACTGCATAAGCTCGGCATATCCAAGCTCGTCATGATGACCGGCGACAGCGCAAAGACTGCCCGCGCGGTTGCATCCGAGGTCGGCGTTGACGAGTGGTATGCTGAGGTTCTTCCCGAGGATAAGGCAAACTTCATCCGTGAAGAGCACAAGCAGGGCAGAAAGGTCATCATGCTCGGTGACGGCGTGAACGACTCTCCTGCACTCTCCGAGGCGGACGCCGGCATTGCCATTCGCGACGGCGCGGCGATTGCGCGCGAAGTCGCAGATATAACCGTCGGTGCGAACGACCTCTATTCTCTCCTCACACTCAAAAAGCTGAGCGATGCGCTGATGCTCCGTATACACAGCAACTACCGCAAGATAATCAGCTTCAACCTGATGCTTATCTGCCTTGGCGTCGCCGGCGTGCTCCCGCCCGCAACATCGGCGCTGCTGCACAACATCTCAACCCTCGCAATAAGCATGAAGTCCATGACAAATCTTCTCGACGTGGATCAGGAAAAACAGTAAAATAACATCCGGCTCGCCGGAGTACAGCCGCCGCGGAAGCGTGTCTTCCGCGGCGGTGTATTTTTTTGCTTTTTTCCGTTCTTTCCGCTTGTATGTTTGCGCATCTCTATGCTATAATTATGTAACCCATATTATTTTAACCTTTATTATACAAGCCGCGATTAAATCGCGGATCAATTATAAGCTCGGAGAATGGAGTGCTTTCTGTGGATAAAACTAAGCTGGCATCGCTGGTTGAGCGGGTGCTGAACGGTGAGACCCAGGTATACGAGGCGATATACCTGGCAACAAAGGATAATATATATTTCCATGCAAAAACCGTGCTGCAGAGCGAGGAATCGGCATGGGATGTGGTGCAGGATACGTATGCTGCGGCATTTCGCAGCCTTGAAAAGCTGAATTCACCGGATACGGCGGAGACATGGCTGTGCGCCATCGCGGGCAACCTCTGCTTTTCACGTCTGAGGAAGCTCAAACACGCGGATGCAGCGGAACCGGCGGATCTGCCGGATGATGATGCCGATGAGGATACGGTTTATGAGTTTGTTACGCAGCAGCTTGACACGCTTGACGATATGCAACGTATTTCGCTGATTTTCAGATATTGCGATAATATGAGCCTTGCGCAGATAGGCTCAATTATGCGCTGCGGCGAGAACATCGTGAAGACAAAGCTGGAGGAAGCCGAAAAACTGATGAATATCAGCCGTGACAGCACCAGCCGCGGCATCAGCCCTGCGCAGCTGCGCGATGCCCTCGAAAGAATGAAGAAAAATACGCAGCTCTCGCCAGCAATAACGCTCAGCATAGGCAGTGCAGTTGCACAAAAATGCGGCTACAGCTCAAATCTCCGCATCACGACCTCGGCAGGAAAATATGCGCCGCATGAGAGAGAAGCTCTGGAGAGTATACGCAGAGAGCGCATGAATATTGCCGAGGACGAAGACGAGGAGCGCCCGAGACACCGGGGCGGAATCAGCCGCCACCGCAGCTCCATACTGGCGTACGGCCTTGTGATTATGGGTGTCGTTGTCGGCGCGATCGCATTTCGCGGGATAATGGATCACAACAGCTCGGAGGTCTTGCCGGATAACGTATACACACAAAACGGTGAGGTGCGGACAGAGACAGATACCGACGTCGAAACCGGCGAAGCAGCTTCCGGCGGGTCCGGAATTTCAAGTGCGTGCGCACAGGCGTATATCGGTGTGATAAGCGATTATACCGGGCGGTACGGCGTATGCACCTCCCAGACAGACGGGCAGGGGCTTGCCTATGCAGCACTTCTTGATTTTGACGGAGACGGGCAGAGCGAGATGTATCTCTACTATGTCGATCAAAATTTCTCCGAAGACAACCAGGCGATCAGTCACGACGACAACGGACAGGCACTTCTGTGTGTGCATGAGGAGCTATGGGGCTGGGACGGCGAAATTAAGCTTTTGTATTCTCAGGATCACTGCACGGGCGGCAGCACTGAGGACGGCACCGGCGCCGGCAGATGGATCATCGCAGACGGCGCAAAGCAATTGCTCGTCTCATGGTACAGCTATACGGATGAGAACGGGTATATAAATCAGATTTTGAAAAATTACGCGCTCATAGACGGTGAGCTGACCGAGAGCGTTGAGGCAAGCGGAATGTTCGTCGTTGCAAATGCCGCAAATCAGCGGCGCGACGGATACCTGATAGAAGAATACTACGGCACGGATTCCGCACATTTTGATGACATAGGCTATTTTGTCGAAGGTGCCGTCACGGATGATGAGGGACGCAAGAGCTGTACCTATGAGACATATCAGGCACTTTTGGATATCGGCACATCGGATATCGTCCCACTGAACGATTCGGACGAGACAAGCCCCGTTGCCATACTCAAAGATTCCTATGACGCCAGAAAACAAACACAGCAGCTGATCATCCCCGAAGGCCTGAACGGCAGCGGAACCATCGCCTGGCAATGCAGCGACATAAACGAGTTTATCAGCAATCT
>CAVAPH010000059.1:0-12214 GCA_963590455.1 bacterium
TCAGAAATTTATTATACCGAGGTGCTCAAGCAGTATTTTAACTCCGATAAGAATAAGAATTATGCCGCCGACTCGCTCAGCGCGTGCCTTGTAACGTGCGCCGAACTTATTGCCGATATAAATGCCGAGTGCGGACAGGCAGAAGGTCGTCACGCCGATAAGCGCTGCGGCCGGGATTATGCGCACCTGCAGGAAGGCAAAGGTTATGCCGACGGCGAGTGCATCTATGCTTGTCGCTATTGCCATAAGCGTCATTGTTTTCACGCCGAAGTCGTCATCCAGCTTTTCCACCTCACCGAACGACTCCTTTATCATGTTGCCGCCGATAATAAGCAGCAGCACGAAGGCGATCCAGTGGTCAACGCTCGTAATAAGGTCCTCGAATCTCGAACCGAGCAGATAGCCTATTACCGGCATCAAAAACTGAAAGCCGCCGAAATATATGCCGACTGTCAGCGCGTGCTTCTTCTCCAGCTTCTGAACGCTCAGTCCCTTGCATACAGACACTGCAAAAGCATCCATGCTCAGACCGACCGCGATCAAAAACAGCTCTATTATACCCATTTACACCATTCTCCTGTTTGCTTATAATTTTGCTTTTTCGCCGCCTACCGCGGCATTTCTCTTATATATTTTTCATTCGCTTCGTTAGTCAGAAAGCACCGGCGGTTTTTCCGCCGGTGCAGGTCTTTTTTCAAATTTTATGCTGCGGATTCATCCGTAGTCGGTGCAGATTCCGTGGGTGTTCCCTCGGACGGTGTCGTGTCCGTTGAGGGAGTTACGGTCTCTGCAGGCTTCATTGCGCCGCAGACGGTGCATTTGCCCTGTGCGTTATAATCATGGCCTTTGGGCGGAATATTCGTGACAAAGCCGTATCCGCAGACACTGCAGCGGATGCGTGCCACGCCCCATGCGGTGCAGGTCGGCTTTCTATCCCACCAGTAGATCTCCGGGGTGTGCTCATGCGGGCAGACGCCCTCACCGTGCTCACCGGTGCACAGGCCCTTATGGCAGTTGTAGCAGAGGCTGTGATCCTCGCCGTCGCACTCATAGTGGCCCTCATAGCCGCAGGCGCCCTGTGCGTGCCCCTCTTCACCGTCAATGCACTTGAAGTGGCCGCAGTCCATCACGTGGAAGCCGTTGCTCTGATCCTCGCCGCACTTGGAGCAGATATTCTTCAGCTCAAAATCGCTCCATTTCGTGCCGGTAACCGTAATCTCACCGGTCTCGATCAGCTCGCCGTCGGCATTGTACATCTCAATCGTTGTGCTGCCCGCGCCGGTTGCGTGGAGCTTTGTGGGCGTGTCGAGTATAGCGACGTTGGGATCCGCATTGACAAGCTTCTTCCCGTCGTTTGCGTACATGGTCTGCTTTGTGATGGTGACGCGATTGTCGGCATCCAGAGTCATCTCAAGCTCTGCGTAATCAAAAAGCGACCAGTTTATAGGCACATTGTGCAGCAGATAGTAGAGCTGCTTGTAGCATCTCTCATAAATGATTCCGTTTGCACGTGTACCGTCGGCATAAGTGATAACCTTGCCATTATTGTCCATATGCATGAAGAGCTTCGTCTCTCTGCTCTCTTCACCGTTGTCGGCACTTGCCGCGGCTGCGAACGAAAACACCATGAGAAGCGCAAGCATAAGCGAAATGAAACGTTTCACGACTTTGTCCTCCCCTTTTTCTCTTATTTATCTCTTGTTTCCCGTATGACTGATGTAAAATTCAGTTCTGTTATTATACCACGTTTTCTGCATATTGTCCACTGTATGAGCGGGTTATTTAAGTCAATTTTCGTTTACACCCGGGCATAAATACTCGGGCTGCCTGGGTATGCCTTAACGTCGTTTTGACGCTTTTTGTCATTTCGTTAACGAGTTATGCTGCAATGTACATGGCCCTATATAATTACGGAAAACCCCTTGATTTTCATATTTCGTCATGTTAATATCATGTCAAGAAAACGTCAAGGAAATAACAGTTGACGTTAATAAAAATGTGGGGTGCGAACATGGAACCTGTATCTATCGGTATTATGGCAGTGTATGGTGTTATGGTGCTTGTCTGCGTCGGTCTCGGTATTTTTGACAAGAAGGCAGAGGACTAATCACGTTTCATATTCTTCATAGAGAATAACTTCACGGGTGCGGCAAATGCTTTTATTGCGATTGCCGCACCCGTGTTTTTATTATTTTATTATTCTTCGGTCTTCGGAGGAATGTCACCGACTCCGTTGAGCACAAGGCGCGGGCGGTACGGGAATTTCTTTATATCCTCGCGTGAGGTTACGCCGGAGAGGACAAGCACGGTGTCAAGGCCGGTCTCTATACCGGCGACCATATCCGTGTCCATTCTGTCGCCGATCATAACGGCCTCCTCGGAGTGTACGCCGAGAATCTGCAGGCCGGTGCGCATCATAAGCGGGTTTGGCTTGCCGATAAAATACGCGTTCTGTCCTGTTGCCATCTCTATGGGAGATATCATTGCGCGGCATGCCGGGATTATACCGTTTTCCGACGGGCCGGTTAAATCGCTGTTTGTGCCGATAAGCTTTGCACCGTTCATAACAAGGCGCACTGCAGTGAGTATATTCTCATAATTATACGTGTTGCCCTCGCCGATGATTACATAGTCAGGGTCGACATTATTCATGGTGATCCCGGCGTCATGCAGCGCCATAATAAGTCCTGCGCCGCCTATAACATAGGCCGAGCAGCCGGGAGCCTGCTTGCTGATAAATTTTGCGGTTGCCAGTGCGCTGGTGTAAAAATGGCTCTCATCCACGTCAAGACCCATGCGCTTGAGCTTCTGCTGCAGCTCCTTCGGGGAGCGCTCCGAAGAATTTGTGAGGAAGAGGAAGTTCTTATTTTCCTTGTACAGCCACTCAACAAACTCTCTTACGCCGGGCAGGATTCTGTTATCTCTGTAGATAACACCGTCCATGTCGCATATAAAGCCCTTTTTGCTTCTTAATTCCTCCATGCGCCTCTTTTCCTTTCGCCTTTCACATGATTTTTATAATTTTATAATTTTTATGATGATTGAATTATATCGTGCGGGATTGAAAAAAGCAAGAGTATTACGCTCTTGCTTTTAATATATCAGGCCTCTGTCTTGCTATCGATTTGCTTTGGGAAATACACCTTTATCGTTGTTCCGCTGCCGAGCTTACTGTCAAGCTCTATGCGGCCGTTGTGATACTGCACGGCATGTTTGACAATCGAAAGTCCGAGTCCGGTACCGCCGGATGCCTTGGAGTGGCTCTTATCCACGCGGTAGAAGCGTTCAAATATGCGCTGCTGATGCTCAGGCGCGATGCCTATTCCGTTGTCTGCGACCGTGACGCAGGCTTCCGCGCCGCAGTCTGCCACGTTAATTTTAACGCTGCCGCCGTTTTTATTATATTTTATGGCGTTATCGCCGAGATTATAAATTATCTCGTATATTAATCTGCGTGCGGCAACTATTCCGACATTTTCCCCGTCAACGGAGACCGTGACGTTCTTGGCCTGTGCAGCCGACGTAAGGTCGCCGGACGCCGTGTTCGCCTCATCGAGCAGCCCCACATATTCCATCGGCATTTCATCGCCCTCGTCGAGCTGGGACAAACGAATAATATCGCCTATCAGCGTAACAAGCCGTGAAGCCTCCGTATGAATATGGCTGACAAAGCGTGGGACATCCTCGGGCTTTACCATGCCGTTTTCTATAAGCTCTGCGCTGCCGATTATACCCTGCAGCGGTGTTTTCAGCTCATGCGAAACGTTTGCGGTGAATTCTCTTCTGTTGCGTTCGGCATTCTCCTGCTCCGTCACGTCAAAAGCGAGGATAACCGTGCCTGCCGCGCCGCCGTCGGATTCTATGCGGCTGATGTCAAACTGGAACTCGCGGCCGCTGCGTGTGGCGCGCAGCTCACTGTGGCCGGTCCGGGCTGCGTTTTCTATGGCGACGGACATATCATGGTCGCGCTCAATCGTGAGGAAGTCCGCGCCGACGCAGCTGTCGTCCGCGTTAAAAAGCTTCTTCGCGGCAGAGTTAATGCTGAGTATGAATCCGCGGTTATCCAGCAGCACCAGTGCTTCCTTCATGCTGCCGGTGACCTGCGAAAATTCATCCGTGCGCTGCTTTAGCTCTTCCGATCGTGCGGTTATCTCCTTGTGCTGGGCGTTTATGCGCTTGAGCAGCGGGCTGAGCTCCTCGTAAACATCGTTCTCCAGCGGGTGATCGAGGTCAAGCGTGTTGAGCGGCTCGACTATTTTGCGCGACAGACGGCCGGCAAGCACGCCGGATATAATAAGTGCGATAAGCAGGACAACGAGCACCGGCTGAATCATGCCGAGTACAAGCACCGCCGCAGTCTGGCGGCTGACCGATATTCTCAGCACGGTTCCGTCATTCAGGCGGCGTGCATAATACATCGTCTTCTCAAGCAGAGTGGAGGAGTAACGTGTGCTCTCTCCTTCCCCGCTCTCCAGTGCCTGCGCAACCTCATCGCGGTCTGCGTGATTTTCAAGGCTCTCCGCATCGCGGACACTGTCATATTTCACTGTACCGTCCGAATCTATCCACGTAAGACGGTAATTTTTCGTTGAAAGTCCTTCAAGGTAGTCAACACCGTAGTTTTCTACGGCTTCGGCCGCAAGGCCGAGCTCAGTCTTCAGTTCCGTTTTCTGGATGCCGCCGAAATATTCGTACAGCACGCCCATGATTATCACGGCGCTTGCGAGCAGCACTATGCCCGCCACGAGCATGATTGATGAAAATATTTTTCTTGTCATGTCTCCGCCTCCAACCTGTAGCCTACTCCGCGCACCGTCTTTATCATGCTGCCGCACTCACCGAGCTTCTGTCTGAGCGTGCGTATGTGCATATCAACCGTGCGCGTCTCCCCGCAGTAATCCATGCCCCAAATCTCGTTAAACAGTCTGTCGCGTGTGAAAACAGTGCCGGGATTGGACATAAATAACCGCAGCATTTCAAACTCTTTATAAGTGAGCTCTACCCGCTCCGTCCCGACGGTAACCGTATGCTCGTCCGTATTCACGCACAGCTCGCCGATAGTCAGCAGCTTCGACTGTACGTCGACGCGGCAGCGGCGCAGCACCGCCTTGACGCAGGAGACGAGCTCCATCACGCCGAAAGGCTTAGTCAAATAATAATCCGCGCCGAGGTCAAGGCCCTGTATCTTGTCATATTCCGCGCCGCGCGCCGTGGCCATTACAACCGGAATATCTCTGTACGCGGCAGTGGAACGCATACGCTGCAGCAGCTCTATCCCGTCAATTCCGGGCAGCATGACATCCAGCACGACGAGATCCGGCCTTGAAGAAGAAAGTGCCGACCAAAACTCGCTGCCGTCCGCGAAGCCCTGTGCCTCGAAGCCTGTAGAGCGCAGTGCGTATACCTCTATGTCTCTGATACTGGCGTCATCCTCCACGCACCATATCATAAGCTTATGCCTCCTTGTGCTCCCCCGTTATGGAGAATATAACCCACTCGGCAATATTAGTGGCGTGATCTCCGATACGCTCATAATATTTAGCTATCATCAGAATATCAAGCGCATACTCGCCGTCACTCGGATTCTGAGCAATGCTGCCTATGAGCTTGTGCTTTATCTCTTCAAAATAGTTATCTACAACATCATCGTCACCCAGCACCTTTTCGGCAAGCTGAGTATCCTGGCGGACGTACGCGTCTACGCTGTCCGTGACCATCTGAATAACGGCCTTTGCCATCTCACGCAGCAGGTCATCGTTATCGGACGTATGACCGTCGAGGAAAGAAATTATCTCGGCAATATCCTCCGCCTGATCGCCTATGCGCTCCATATCCGTTATCATCTTCAATGCGGCGGAAATCTGGCGCAGGTCACGTGCAACGGGCTGCTGCTGCAAAAGGAGCTTAAGGCAGATCGACTCTATGTCGCGCTCCTTCTGATCTATCTCCGCATCGAGCGGAGCAACCGTCGCGGCAAGCTTCTTGTCAAGCCCTGACAGTGCCTTGGACGAGATTGCGATAACCTCCTCGCAAAGTGCGCCCATCTCAATAAGCTCCCTGTTGAGAGTAGCGAGCTGTTCATCAAAACGACTTCTCATGGTTTATGCCTTCCTCCCAATTAACCGAATCTGCCGGTTATATAGTCTTCGGTACGTTTGTCCTCCGGCTGTGAGAAGAGCTTCTCAGTCGGTGCACATTCTATAAGATCACCCAGCAGGAAGAATGCGGTGTAATCGGAAATTCGCACTGCCTGCTGCATGTTGTGCGTTACGATAACTATCGTGTATTTCTCCTTGAGCTGCATTGCCAGCTCCTCTATCTTGGAGGTGGATATAGGGTCAAGTGCGCTGGTCGGCTCGTCCATCAAGAGCACCTCGGGTTCAACCGCAAGTGCGCGGGCGATGCAGAGTCTCTGCTGCTGACCGCCGGAGAGACCGAGTGCGTTCTTCTTCAGACGATCCTTTACCTCGTCCCATATTGCGGCATCGCGCAGTGCGCGCTCAACTATCTCGTCAAGCATTGCCCTGCTCTTCACGCCGTGAGTGCGCGGGCCGTAGGCAATGTTGTCATATATGCTCATGGGGAAGGGGTTCGGTTTCTGGAAAACCATGCCTATCTCACGTCTGAGTGAGTTGACGTCGGTGCCGGGGGCAAATATATCATTGTCCTTATAGCGCACGTCGCCTGTTATTTTTACGCCGGGCACAAGGTCGTTCATGCGGTTGAGCGTTTTGAGAAACGTCGATTTGCCGCAGCCTGACGGCCCGATAAGTGCGGTTATACTTTTTTCGGGTATATCTATGTTTATGCCTTTGAGAGCCTGATGATTACCGTACCACAGGCACAGATCTTTTACCGTTATAACATTGCTCATTGCCGAAGAGCCTCCGTCTTAATATTTCCTCGAAGGCCAGCCCATACCAGTGACTTGGCTGGCGCGCTGCAGTTTCTTTTATACATTCATCGCAGAATTCAGCCGCAGACTCAAAGGACTGCCGCATATCTCTGCCGTTCATAAGCTCACCGCACAATGCGGAGGTGAACACATCCCCCGTTCCGTGCAGTATCGTATCAAGCCACGGCCGGAAGAACTCCGTCCGCTCATCGCCGAAGCGTGCGGCATAGCCGATCTCGCTCTCACGTCTCACTCCGGTGATTATCACATTCGGAACATCGAGGGCATCCAGAATCTTGTCCGTCCCCTCGTTCATGTCAATACCGGTCAGAAGTGAAGCCTCCGTCCGGTTAGGGGTTATCACGTCAGCCAGCGCACATAATCTGCGCATGGCATCTCTGTGTGCATCGTCAAAGCAGCCGTAAAACGCACCGTTATCGCCCAGAACGGGGTCTACGATAACCATGCAGTCGTTTCCGCCGAAATCGCGGATGAAATTTTCCGCTATGTCAAGCTGCTCGACAGAATTGAAAAATCCGGTGTATATACAGTCGAACTTAATGTTCAGTCTTTTCCAGTGCGCGATGAAGGCCTTCATGTCCTCCGTCATATCGCGCACGGCGTATTTGCCAAAGCCGTCCGCCGTGTGGGTGGACAGCACCGCAGTCGGAAGAGCAACGCCCTCCACACCGAAGGCAGATACTATCGGCAGGGCAACGCTCAACGAGCATTTTCCCATACACGAGAGATCGTTAATCAGCGCGGCGCGCTTCATTCCGGTTGCGTTAAAATCGGTCATGTGCTGTTTTTCCTCTTGAAATGTTTCTCAACAAGCATGGTCGCGAGGTTAATCAGCAAAGCAAATATCATCAGCAGTGCGGCAATGGCGAAGGCCACGCCGAATTCACCCTGCTCCTTGGCGTACACGTACAGTGCAACGGTCAAAGTTGCTCCGGCGCTGTTCAGGCCCTCAAAGAAGCCATAGAGCGCATGTGCAAATCCTGCGGTAAACAGCAGTGCCGCCGATTCTCCGAGTACACGGCCCACTGCCAAAATGCAGCCGGTTATAACACCGTCGACACAGCCGGGGAGAACGACAGTGCGGATAACTCTCCACTTGCCGGCGCCCAGGCCGAATGCACCCTCACGATAGCTCTGCGGAACAGTCTTAAGGCTCTCCTGAGTTGTTCTCATGATTGTTGGCAGGTTCATTATAACAAGTGTCAGCGCGCCTGCCAAGAGGGAAGTTTGCATTCCGAGGAACTGGCAGAAGAAGAGCATACCGACAAGGCCGTAAATTATGGACGGGATACCCGAAAGCGTTTCAGCCGCATACTCTATCACGGCCACAAGCTTCTTATTCGTCGCATATTCCGTAAGATATATAGCGGCACCCACGCCCAGCGGGAGCACTATAACCAGGGTTGCGATGACTATATAGAGCGTATTTAATATATCCGGGAGAATGCCGATGCTGCCGCTCAGATAGCTGGGCTTTGTCGAAAGCAGCTTCCATGTGATGTTCGGCAGTCCCTTTGCCAGGACATATATTATCAAAAAGAGTACCAGCGCTGCCGTAAGTATGACGGCGATCGCCATCAGAGTGCGCATGAGGCCGATATATGCACGGCGTCTTGCTGAAATATTGCCTTTTTCCATACATCAATCCTCCTTACTGCGCTTGAGGAAGAAGTTGAGCAGCGCATTTATAAGCATAATGAACAGGAACAGTACCAGTGCTATAGAGAACAGTGCCTGACGCTGTAAGCCGGAGGAATACGACATTTCGCTTGCCACAGCCGTCGTGAGAAAACGTACGCTCTCAAAAAGGCTCGGCATGTTCGGCACGTTGCCGGACACCATCATAACCGCCATTGCCTCGCCGATAGCTCTGCCGACACCGAGAACGACCGCCGCGGCAATACCGCTGCGCGCTGCGGGAACGGAGACCTTGAAATAGGTCTCAACAGGTGTTGCACCGAGTGCAAGCGATGCGTCCTCATACTCTTTAGGAACTGCTTCAAGTGCCGTAACGGAGACTTTTATAATAGACGGCAGTATCATGACGGCAAGCACTATTATAGCTGCAAGAAGGCTTGCGCCGTCCGGGACGTTGAATATTTTGCGGATGCCCGGGACAAGGATAAGCATACCGACAAGGCCGTACACCACAGAGGGTATGCCGGCAAGAAGTCCGACTGCTGCTTCCATTACCGTCTTGATTCCGGCAGGTGCCATTTTCGCCAGATATACCGCGGTCAAAAAGCCTATCGGGACACCGATGACTATTGCGCCTGCAGTACCGTATATACTTGTGAGTATGAACGGCAAAATTCCGTACGAAGGCTCCGCCGCGGTAGACGCCCAGGTCTTGCCGAAGAGGAACTTGAAAAGCCCTATCTGACGTATGGCCGGTATGCCCGAGATAACAAGATATACAGTTATCATCAGCACGCAGGCGACAGTTACGAGGCCCAGTATGAGAAATACGGCGTGTATTGCGTTTTCAAGCAGCCGCGCTTTGTTTTTCATCTGCTTCACCTTAATTCTGCAAACACAGGATAAGCCGTTGGAGGCTTACCCTGTGCATGAATCTTTTTACTTTCGATCTTAACCGTTGACTGCAACTGCGCCTGCTGCGCTGATGATGGAAGCTGCCTCAGCGGAGGTTGCGTAATCGAAGAATGCCTGTGCAACATCGGAGAGTGCGGTGTCTTCCTTGGTTACGAGAACGAAGGGACGCTGTACAACGTAGCTGCCGTCCTTAACGGTTGCTTCGGTTGCCTCTACGCCGCCGACGGTCAGAGCCTTGACGGTGTCCTTAAGAGCTGCGAGAGATGCATAGCCGATTGCATCGGGGTTGGTGGAAACAGTGGTGATGACGTCGCCGGTGCTGGTCAGCTCCTGACGGTATGCGCATGCATCCTTGGTGCCGGTGATGGACTCAAAGCCATCTCTGGTGCCGCTGCCTGCTTCACGGCCGATGAGGACGATCTCAGCGTCGTTGCCGCCGACTTCGCTCCAGTTGGTGATCTCGCCGGTGTAGATCTTTGCGATGGTCTCGAGGTCAAGGTCTGCAACGGGGTTCTCGGGGTTAACGATTATTGCGATGCCATCGAGTGCAAGGACAGTCTCGGTCAGGCCGGAAGCCTTCTCTTCGTCCTTAAGTGCACGGCTGGAAAGACCGATGTCGCAGCGGCCTTCGCTGACAGCAGTGATGCCCGAGCCGGAACCGGTGGGGTTGTAGGTGAAGGTTACGCCGGAGTTTGCTTCCATGAAGGACTCGCCAAGTGCGCCGATGACCTTCTCCATGGAGGTGGAGCCGTCGGTGGAAACGGTGCCGGAAAGCTCAGCTGCGGGTGCTTCGGTTGCAGCAGCCTCGGTGGTCTCTGCAGGTGCCTCGGTAGCAGCGGTGGTATCAGTGGTGGTGCTGCCGCAGCCTGCAAGAAGAGCAAGTGCCAGAACAGCTGCGAGTGCTATACTGATTGTCTTTTTCATTTCTTTCTCCTTTTAATTTTATAACTCATTTTCCGGGTCTATTGCCCATAGCCAGTCTCTATTCTCTCTGACTACGCGTATTATGATATGCGCGCAGTGTAAAATGCAAAAGTATGCTAATGTAAAATTTATGTCAAATCGTGTCCTTTTTGTGCTCACTTATCACGCTTTTTGCTAAATTCAGGATTTATTTTGGCACTTTCTGCCTTGAAATTCGCTTTAGCAGGTAAAATCGCTAACGATTTGTGGTAAAATCGGCCGAGTTCTGCAAAATCGTGATTTCACGTAAATTTGCCGTTAAGGCGAAAAAATTGTTTTGTATTTTTAAAAATATTCTATTGACAAACGTAAATTGACGTGCTATATTTGCGCCATACTTTGAAAGGAGCGGTCAGTAAGATATGAAGCTCGTCCGTCGTGTCGCAGATCTGTATTATTATTACTATTACTTTTATTTTACTAAAGTAATAGCGATTTGTGATGCACATAAACGGATCTTTGCCTGATATCTTCTCACCTGCTTTTCAAAGCAGAAGACATGTTGAGAGTTCGCCGTGTGGACCACAAGTCCATACGGCTTTTTGTTTTGCCTGCAAAAGCAAAGCCTTAGGTCTCGGCATGGACTTGTATTTTTCGCGACATTCTCTCACGGGAAAAGAAATTAAAAATTATTAAACCGGAGGAAAAGAAAATGAAAAACAAACGTTCTCTCTCTGCTGTCGTTCTTACGATGGTATTAGTACTCGCAATGTGCCTCTCCCTTGCAGCCTGCGGCAGCAGCACTGCTACTGACACTTCCGCCTCCGCAGCAACGGAAGCACCCGCGGAAACCGCAGCTGACACCACTGCCGAAGGCAAGGTCTACACCGTAGGCGTCTGCCAGCTTGTCCAGCACGAGGCTCTTGATGCTGCAACTCAGGGCTTCCAGGATGCACTCGTCGATGCTCTCGGCGAGGGCAATGTAGTGTTTGACGTGCAGAATGCAGCCGGCGACAGCGCAACCTGCAGCACCATCGTCAACTCCTTCGTCTCCAAGAACGTCGACCTCATCATGGCCAACGCCACCGCTTCTCTGCAGGCCGCATACAATGCCACCTCCGAGATCCCCATTCTCGGCACCTCTATTACAGAATACGGCGTGGCACTCGGCATTGACGATTTCAACGGCACTGTCGGCGGCAATGTCTCCGGTACATCCGACCTCGCCCCGCTCGATGAGCAGGCAGATATGGTGCTTGAGCTTGTCCCCGATGCAAAGAACGTCGGATTGCTCTACTGCTCTGCAGAGCCCAACTCCGAGTACCAGGTAAAGGTCGTTGAGGAAGCCCTCACGGCAAAGGGCCTGACCTGCACTCGCTTCTCCTTTGCAGACTCCAACGATGTCGCTTCCGTAACTACTAAGGCCGCATCTGCAAGCGACGTCATCTACATCCCCACCGACAACACCGCAGCCTCCTGCATTGAGACCATCGGCAACATCGTTCTTGACGCTAAAGTCCCCGTAATCGCAGGTGAAGCAGGCCTCTGCCGCGGCGCCGGAATTGCGACCCTCTCCATCAGCTACTACGACCTCGGTTGGAAGACCGGCGAAATGGCAGCACAGATTCTCACCGGTGAGGCCGACATCTCCGAGATGCCCATCGAGTACGCAGATGCCACCAAGCAGTACAACGCTGCAAACTGCGAAGCTCTCGGCATCGAGATTCCGGAAGGCTACGAGCCTCTCGACTGATAAGCTTCCCCACGCATAAATATTTATAAATTACAATAGAAAAGAAATTAAAGGACAGGTATGAAAAATGCTGATTGATTTGCTTGGCG
>CAVAPH010000060.1:0-12170 GCA_963590455.1 bacterium
AAGGTGTGTTTACAAGAGACGGATATGTGCTTGACGGCTATTATGTCCAGAGAAGCGACGGAAAGTGGATATGCAGTGACGGAAAGAGCTGGCAGACCGAGAGCAGTATAGACCAAAATAACTATACGCTGAGAAGCTATACGCCCGGAGATACAAAGGGAATAGATGATTCATGGCTGAAAAACTATGATGGCTCGGGAACGCCGTCATTTATGGTCGTTGCTCAGTGGAAGGAAGCTGCGGACAGCTACGTTGAAAATACACCCGAAAACACACCAGAAAATGTACCTGAAAATAACGGGGATATAGAATACGCAGCAATACCCGAGAGCACGGACGATAATAACAATAATAACTTCGATTACGCTGACGATTATCAGAGCTATCCTGAGAATAATAACGGGGGCGATGAGGAGGCAAGCACCCAGAGCGAGCTCGGAATAAAAGAATCGCTGCCCACGTATATAAGGCTCTATGTAGACAAAACAGTGTACGTCAAGTCAATGCCGTATTCGAGAAGCGGCAATGCGAATTCCGATGACGTCACGACTGTGAGCAGCGGAGATTATATCATAGCTACGGCGATTCAGAAGAACGCCTACGACAACTATTGGTATAAGGTGACGGTAAACGAGTGCGAAGGCTACATCAACGCCAACGAAATAAGCGGATACGATGTGCCCGAAGATATCATCACGGTAGAGTACGGTAAGGATCTCGACAGCATCCAGCAGGGAAAGAAGAAAACGCTCTACGGAACGATAAGCTCGAAAGCCGGTATCGGCACGGTCTACGGTGCGCTTTACAGCTATGACGCAATGGCAGATGTCCAGCAGAAGCAGGTTGATAATATTAACATGAGCACGTATAAGATCAACGGCGGCCCGGTCGACAAATCGCTGAAGGTCGGCGAGCTTGCAGCGGGAAGCTACGCATATCATGTCAGCGTCAGTGCAACGTATTATTACGCACCGGATGAGAAAACACTGCAGCAATACAGCGTGCAGGCGGACAATCTGATCTGGGATGACTTTGAGATATACTGATATTTGCACACCCTCGGAAAAAACAAAAAATCTCTGTAACGTCCTTCAAAAGTGCGTGTATAAGAAGATGTAAGCAAAAACAAAAGAGCTTTCAGGTAAAAATAATTAAAAAAAGAAAGGATAGAAAAGAAATGACTAAACGTATTGTAACCATGATCCTGATTGTATGCATGATCCTCACCGCGATGTTCACATTTGCAGGCTGCGCAAAAGTAGGCAAGTGCGACGGCTGCGGGCAGAAAGAGACATTGACCAAGTATGAGAGCAGCTACAATGGCACAATGTGGCTGTGCGATGACTGCACCGGCTTTGCAAAGTTCCTCGGTTACTGATAAGCCGATTGCAGCAGCGAAAAATAAAAAATTATAAATATCAACGGCTGCGGAGAGAATTACTCCGCAGCCGTTTGATGCTGTTGTGCAGTTATATTTTGCGCCGAGAGGCGTTATTTTTTGTGTTTTAGCTTTATGAAAAGCTTGGGGGCGACACGGCCGACGAGGGCGACCATTCGGAACATGAAGAGGTTTAGCGAGACGCAGCCCGTGCGCATTACGGCACACATTATCTTTACCGAGCCGCTGCCGAAGCTGCCCTGACTGCGCTGGATTACCTGGGAGTTCGTGATTATGCTGCGGACGTACTCGCGCTTGCCGGAGTAGCTGAGATCACAGCTGGGGGAGAAGAGGTTTGTCATGCAGGAGAAAATGCTCTTCATGAACATGTAGCGGCAGCCGGCGTCATTTGTATTGCCATAGAGATTGCACAGCTGCTGCATGCGGGTGTCGGCAAGACAGCAGGCCTCGGGCTTTTTATCGTAATAGCGGGAGATTAAACTCTCACCGGCGTGCATGACGTAGAAATACCGGCAATCCGGCAGCATGGCGGTCAGGAGCGCACGCTCAAGACAGTCGAACACGAAAAGACGATCCTCACCCCAGCGGAAGTCGAGAAAGCGCAAGCCGCCGCTGCGAATGAGCTTTGCTGAGAAGAGCTTTGCCCAGACCTGATTGAGCATGTTCGCCGTGTACAGACGCGGCAGAGCCTCGCCGAGCGTGGAGGAGTCAAAAATCGCCTCCGGCTCGTAATAATCGCGGTGACTGCCGTCGGGACTTAAGATAGTAAAGCCCATGAGAACAAGCTCAGCACCTTTTTCGGCGGCGGTGAGCGCGTATTCTATTGCATTGTCGGCAATATAATCGTCGGCGTCTACGAACATCACAAAGTCCGCGTCCGGGCTGACAGCCTCCATGCCGCGATTGCGCGCCAGAGCGGGACCGGCATTCGGCGTGCGTATGAGATGTGCGCGCCGGTCTGTCAGGGCGATGCGGGAGACGATGTCGGCAGTGTTGTCATCAGAGCCGTCGTCAATCACGATAAGCTCCAGATTCTCATGGGTCTGCCCAAGCACGCTCCTGACGGAGCGCTCAATATAATCCTGCGCATTATACGCCGGAATTATGACGGAAACCTTAGATTCCATACGTTTATCCTACTTATAATAGATCTTGTTATTTGTTATCATCGCTGCCCTTATAGCAGGCATCTATCCAATAATCATACATAGGCATCAGCGCGGCGTAGGCATTGACAAGCGTTTCGGACAGTGACGGAGAGAAGAGCTCATCTCCGAAGTCACGGGTACACTCAACGCCGAGGAGCTTGCGGTTATACCAGCGGTCTATTATCTCGCTGTGATGCCCCTTCGGACGCTTGTACTCATCCCCGGTCACGCGAAAGCCCGGCAAAGCCTCGACTTTTTTAGCGAGCCGCTCAAAGCGCGCGGGATTTGCGTCGACACTGCGGCGGAAAAGCTCCATCTGCGCAGGTGTTGCGCTGTAAAAGCCCATGCCGTAGCTGTAATCGGCGGCGCCCACCTCAAACCAGAACATCGGCCCCTCAAGAAGCCTGTCATCACCCTTTATGGAAAACCACAGGTGATCCTTATATGGCCCGCGCCCGTGCAGCCTGCGCGCGTCACGGTATATGCGGGCAATGTGCAGCTGAATGTCGCGCTTCGGAAAACGCTGATGCATCAATGCGAAAGTATCGGCGGCGAGAGCCTTAAATGGAGTGTTGAGAACGCGTTCAAACTCGTCCTTATGGGTAAGGAACCACTCGCGCTCGTTATTAAACGCAAGCCCCCAGAGAAAATCGCTTGTTGCCGGCGTGAAGCCCGCAAATTTAAGTTCTGCCTTGTCTGTCATTCATGCCTCCGCGGGCGGTTGCCCTGAATTAGCATTATAACATATAAGACGCTGCATATTCAAGATGCAAGATTATGCTTGAATAGCAGACCGGATAATGTTAATATTACTACGTATCGGTATGCGCATGTACAGAATTTCTGACCGACAGAGGGTAGAAGCATGAAGATAATCATTGCGGGTTTAGGTAAGAGCGGCATTGCCATTGCGCAGACGCTCTCGCACGAGGGGCATGACATCACTGTCGTGGATATAAACGGCGATATAATAAATCAGGTGTCGAACGGACTGGACGTTATCTGCATTTGCGGCAACGCGACCAACCCAGGCACTCTTATGCGCGCGGGTGCGGAGGAAGCGGATATGCTCGTTGCCGCGACGAGGAGCGATGAGGTCAATATGATATGCGGCATCGCGGCGCACAGCCTCGGTACGCAGCATGTTATCGCACGTATACGTGACCCGGAGTACATGACGCAGACCAATTTCCTCAGAGAGACGCTGGGGCTTTCCATGATAGTAAACCCGGAGCTTGAGTGTGCCCGTGAGATATCACGAATACTTCGTTTCCCGAGTGCAGCGCGCGTGGACGTGTTTTCAAGGGGCAGCGCGGAGATTGTGGAGCACAGGGTCCTGCCGGGTGAGAAGCTTGACGGTGTGCGGCTGAGCGGCCTGCACGATATCGTCAATGCGGCGGTTCTGGTGAGCGTGGTTGAGCGCGGCGAGGATGCTTTTATACCGAACGGCGATTTCGTACTGCGCGGTGGCGACAAGCTGAGCATAACCGGTTCATCAAAAGAGCTCAGGCGCTTCTTCACCGCTGTGGGAAAGTATAAAAAGCCCGTAAAAAAGGTGCTTATAATGGGCGGCGGACGCATTGCGGTGTATCTGACCGGCCTATTAGAGGAAGCCGGAATGTCGGTGACCGTGATAGAGAGGGACAAGGCGCGCTGCGATGAGCTGTGCGACCTCATCCCGCATGCGACGATAATAATAGGCGATGCGACAAACAGCGATGTGCTGCAGGAGGAGGGCATACGCACGGCGGACGCTTTTGTTGCGCTCTCCGGCGATGACGGAGATAACATAGTCACCTCGATGTACGCCCGCCAGTGCTGCGTCGGCACCATAGTGACGAAGGTCAACCGCGGCCATTTCACGGACGTGATGGAGAGCTACGGTCTTGACTGCGTAGTGTCCCCCAAGGACCTCGTGGCGCAGCAGCTTGCCAGATATGCGCGCGCGACGAGCAATTCCGCCGGCAGCAGCATGGAGACGCTCTATAAGCTCGCTGACGGCAGAATAGAGGCGCTGGAGTTTGTAGCAGGGGAGGACTCGGCATGCGTCGGCAAGTCCCTGCGCGAGATGAAGCTCAAGCGCGGAGTGCTGGTGTGCGCCGTTATACGCGGCAGCCGCAGCATTATCCCCGACGGCAGCACGCAGATCCTTGCGGGCGATCACGCAGTTGTCGTTGCCGGGGCAGGCAAGCTGAAAACCCTTGACGATATACTTGAGGGCAAAAGATGAACAGAAGAATGATAGCAAACATCCTCGGCAAGGTTCTGGAGATCTTTGCCGTGCTGATGCTGCTGCCGCTGCTTGTGGCGTGTATCTGCCGCGAGGACGGATCGGCAATTGCTTTTGCCGTGTCCGGCGGACTGACGGGGCTTGCCGGCTATGTCCTGCGCCACATCCCCACCCGCACAAAGGAGATCTTCGCACGTGAGGGCTTCGCCTCTGTTGGCCTTGCGTGGATTGCAATGGGAATATTCGGCGCGCTGCCTTTCGTGCTCAACGGAGATATACCTGACTGGTTCGACGCGCTGTTTGAGTCCGTCTCGGCGATTACGACGACGGGTGCATCCGTCGTGAGCAATACCGAGGCGATGAGCCGCAGCGGCCTTTTCTGGCGTATGTTCATGCACTGGATAGGCGGCATGGGGGTTCTGGTCTTTCTGCTTGCGGTCATGCCGAACGGCGAGGAGCACACCATGCATATTATGCGCGCCGAGGTCGCCGGACCGACGGTCGGCAAGCTCGTGCCCAAGGCCAGCCAGACGGCGCAGATATTATATGTTATTTATGCCGGACTGACGGTGCTGGAGACAATAATGCTGATGCTCGGCGGTATGAGCTTTTACGATGCGCTGCTGCACGCCTGTGCCACGGCATGCACCGGCGGCTTTTCTACACGCACGGCGAGCATTGCGGCCTTTGACAGTGCGTATATAGAGACTGTAATCGCAATTTTTCTCGTAATTTTCGGCATCAATTTTAACTTATATTATTTTATATTAATAGGCCATGTAAAAGAAGCACTCAAGAGTGAGGAGCTGCATCTCTACTTCGGCATTATTATAGCCTCGACAGTAGCGATTGCGGCAGGCATCGTGAAGATGTACGGCGGCATAGCCTCCGCACTGCACATTGCGTTTTTCAACACCATGGCGGTGATAACAACGGCGGGCTTTATAACGGTGGACTTTACGACCTGGCCGCATTATACGCAGTTCATACTTGTGCTGCTGATGTTTATGGGCGGCTGCGCGGGCAGCACGGCAGGCGGCATGAAGGTTTCGCGCGTGCTGCTGCTGATGAAGACGGCGGCGGCGGACATTGCAAAGGTGCTCCACCCCCGTGAGGCGCGCTGCGTGCGCATGGACTCCCGCAGAGTGAGCGATGCCACGACCAAGGCCGTGTACAGCTATTTCTTTATATACCTTTCGGTTATACTTTTTGCCGGCTGCATCGTCTCAATGGACGGCTTTGACTTTACCACCAGCTTTACTGCAGCGCTTGCCTGCATGTCGAACGTCGGCCCGGGGCTTGCAATGATAGGCCCGATGAGCAGCTATGCAATATTTTCAAAGTTTACGCGCTTTGTGCTGATGATAGTGATGCTCCTGGGCAGGCTGGAGGTATACCCGATAGTTATTCTGGCAAGCCCGGCGATCTGGAAGCGCAAATGAGATGCGTGTGCGGCGTGATTATATTACATGCATCATATTACATGCATCGAATTTGCCGGACGGTGTCTGTTATATTGAGCTGATTGCTGCACATGTGTAATATAAAAACAGATTCGGCAAGACGTATACGAGGCGTAAGTATCAATGAATAAACGAATGATAGCGCATATACTCGGGCAGGTGCTGCTGATCTTTGCCGCGCTTATGCTGCTGCCGCTTCTTACGGCGCTGATATACGGAGAGAACCCTGCAGCGTTTGCAATTTCGGCAGCTGTGACGGCGGCTGTGGGGATTTTGCTCTCCCGCGTCCCCGTGAGGACCACGGAGATCTTTGCGCGAGAGGGCTATGCCTCCGTTGGACTAGCCTGGCTTGTGATGGGGCTTTTCGGCGCGCTGCCGCTCGTGCTCAACGGCGACATTCCCAATTTTATCGATGCCGTGTTTGAAACCGTTTCGGGGCTTACCACCACGGGTGCATCAATTGTGGAAAACGTGGAGCTGATGAGCAGAAGCGGGCTTTTCTGGCGGCTGTTTACGCACTGGATAGGCGGCATGGGCGTCTTAGTCTTTCTGCTGGCGGTAATTCCGAGGGGCGAGGAGCACGCCATGCACATCATGCGCGCAGAGGTGCCCGGCCCGACCGTCGGCAAGCTTGTCCCCAAGGTGCGCGATACGGCGAGAATATTATATATTATCTATGCCGCGCTGACGGTGATAGAGACGATACTCTTAAAGCTGGGCGGCATGAGCTTTTATGACGCACTGCTCCACGCCTTTGCCACGGCAGGTACCGGAGGATTCTCGACCCGTGCGGCGAGCATCGCGGCCTTTGACAGTGTATATATAGAGATGGTCATCGCCGTCTTCCTGATACTTTTCGCGACAAACTTCAACCTCTATTATCTTATTCTTATCGGACAGGCGCGCGAGGCATTAAAAAGCGAGGAGCTCAAGTGCTATCTCGGCTTGATTCTGGTGTCCACGCTCTCGATCGCAGCAGGCATCACGAAAATATACGGCGGCATCGGTACGGCACTGCGCCACGCTTTCTTCAATGTCACATCAATCCTGTCAACCGCGGGCTTCGGGACGGTGGATTTTACGACATGGCCGCAGTATGCGCAGATGATACTTGTGCTATTAATGTTCGTGGGCGGCTGTGCAGGCGGCACCGGCGGCGGCTTAAAGGTCT
This sequence comes from bacterium, assembly GCA_963590455.1. GTDB lineage: Bacteria > Bacillota > Clostridia > Oscillospirales > Oscillospiraceae > Limivicinus. Next base: position 7,412 of record CAVAPH010000060.1, read on the forward strand.
CTCGTGCGGTTCTGCTGGTAAAAACCGCAGCGGCAGATATCGCAAAGGTACTGCATCCGCGTGAGGTGCGCTGCATCCGTATGGACTCCGAGCGGGTGGAGAAGCCGACGACAAAGGCAGTGTACTGTTATTTCTTTTTATATCTTGCGATAATATTCTCGGCCTGCTTTATCGTGTCGTTTGACGGATTTGATTTCACGACGAACTTTACCGCGGCGCTCTCCTGCATATCGAATATAGGCCCCGGGCTCTCACTGATCGGCCCGACCGGAAATTTCGCGATATTCTCGCCGCTGTCGAAGATCGTTTTGACAATAGTAATGCTTCTGGGCAGGCTGGAGATATACCCGATGGTTATCCTCGCAAGCCCGTCACTGTGGAAACGCAGATAAAGTCAGCAATTTTAAACTTCCCGCGTGTGAACGTGTATCGCTTCATACGCGGGAATTTCTGACATTTGTGAAGCGTTTGATACAAAGTCCGGCATAATCCGCACGTTTTCATGTATAATTGGTAAGCAATGTCTATTGACGGAATTACTTTAAATTATTATAATATTATCATCGATTTAAGGTTGAGTTAAGGTTTTTGACCTGAAAACGGCAGCAGATTAATTAAGCCCGACAGAGCCCGAAAGCCTGAGAAGCAGGCTTTTTCATGCAGTATCAGGAAGCAAGCAATTACAGAAACAAGCCTGATCGGGCGCAGCATCGGAGCGAGCAGCGAGTATAATTTTCCTGCGTTTATTCTCGGAGGAACGGCATGATACCGACAGACATAAAAATGGAGAGGATGCTTAAGGCGGCGCGCCTTTATTATGAGCAAGGCAAGACGCAAAGCGAGGTATCCAAGGAGCTCGGGCTCTCCCGGCCGCTTGTCAGCGCACTGCTGGCGGAGGCGAGAGAATGCGGGGTCGTGACGATTACGATAAGAGACCTGCGCATGACCGATGATGTGCTGACCGAAAGGCTGAAAAAACGCTTCGGGCTGGAGCGGGTTTATATAGTACCGGAGGAAAAGCTCGACGAGGAGACGAATAATTCTCTTGCGGAGATGGCATATCAGGTCTGCTTTGACAGATGTGATGCCGCATCGAAAATCGGGATCGGCTGGGGACATATGCCGGGGCTGATGATGAACTTCGCGGAGCGGCTGCCTGACGCAATGAAGCGCAAGGGCCGCATATTCCCGCTTGCGGGCGGCATAAACTCGGTTATCCGCAGCTATCACGTAAATGAGATCGTGCGTACCCTCGCACTTAAATCCGGCAAGAGGGCAGTTTTCCTGTACATCCCGGCGCTGCTTGAATCCGCCGCAGAGCTTGAACGGACGAAGCAGACCGAGGCATATACCAACATCGAAAAAGAGTGGGAGAAAATGGACCACGCCGTCGTGGAGATAAGCAACTACCCGGCGTATCCCGATCTCGGCGTAAAGTCGCTATACGGCAACCGGCTGACAGAGCAGCATGCGGTTGGGCGTATACTTGCGTATTATTTCGATGCAGGCGGACGAATTATTGACTCAAATATGGACAAGGCCATTCAGGCGCCGCTGCAGCAGCTTATGCGTACTGATGTGATCGCACTCTGTTCCCGCCAGACCAAAGCGGAGACGGTGCTCGGCGCACTGCGCTTGGGCATGATAAATACGCTGATTATTCCATTCGGCCTTGCCGAGAACGTGGTTACCCTGCAGGAAAATCCCGCGTGAACTTAATATCCTTTGGCTGATTCATATAAAAGCCCGGCTTCGGTTTTGTGTGAATCGGCCAAACTTTTTTATACGCCATCAATCGCGTTGACGTTTTGAATAACATATGTTAAATTTATTATAACAGCATTGTGCAAATTTGACATATGTCAGAAAAGAGGAGAGCGTATTGATGAAAACGGACGAGCTTGCGCGGCGCATCAAAAATGCCTGCGCGGAGGTAAGGGCGGCAGAGGAAGAGCTGACGGAGATAGACTCACGCTTCGGCGACGCGGATCACGGGCTGACAATGCGCAAGATCTGCAATGCGATAGAGGGCGCGGTTGATAATAACTTCGGCGGGAGCGTAAAGATGCTTGTTGCTGCGGCGGCCGAGGCTGTCATGGGCATAAACGGCGGCAGTGCGGTGCCGTTGTGGAACAGCTGGCTTGACGGAATGCAGGAGGCCGCTCCGGAGACGGACGAGGTTGACGCCGCCGGGATTAAGGCAATGTTCGCCTCGGCATTTGAGATGCTTGACTTCATGTCGGGCGCCAAAACAGGGGACAAGACGATGATGGACGCAGTCATTCCGGCGAGCGATGCCATAGCGGCATATGCCGGAGATGACGAGGGCGAGATATTCATGCTGGCCGCGGCAGCCGCGGAAAAGGGCGCGGAGGAGACGAAAAACTACGTTGCAAAATACGGCCGGGCGAAGAGCTACGGCGCAAAGACCATAGGCACACCGGATGCAGGCGCGGTGTCAATGGCACGCTTTTTTAGGGGATTGGCAGAGTTTTAATAACAAAAATAATATAAAACGGAGGTATGCACTATGAAAATGAAGAAGTTCATCAACGCACCGGAGACCATTACCGATGAGGAGCTTATCGGAATGGGGCTTGCCTTCGGCGACATCGTGGACGTCGACGGGCATCTTGTCATCAGCAAGGATCTTGAGAATGCCGACCGCGTGACCGTAGTAACATACGGCGGCTCGGGGCATGAGCCGGCACAGGCGGGCTTCGTCGGCAAGGGCGCACTGGATATTCAGGCAGTCGGCGATATATTTGCGGCACCCTCCGGCCAGCTTGTGTTTGAGGCGCTCAAGAGGGCGGATAAGGGCCACGGCGTGCTGCTGCTCACGTTAAACTACGCGGGCGACCAGCTTGCGGGCAAGCAGGCAATGATGCTGGCAAAGAAGGCGGGCATGAACGTACGTCAGGTCATCACGGGTGAAGAAATTCGCTATGATCCGAAGGGAGAGGACAACAGGCGCGGTCTTGCAGGCGCGGTGCCTCTCTATCATGTCGCGGCAGCGGCGGCGCTTGCAGGCAAAACTCTCGACGAGGTTGCGGAGATCGCACAGAGATATGCGGACAACATGGCATCGCTCACGGTTAAAGTAACTGACGCGACACACCCGCAAAACGGCATGTCCTTCGGTGACCTCGGAGAGACGGATCTCATGGAGATAGGCGCAGGTCAGCACGGCGAGGGCGGCGGAGTCCGCGTGCCGATGATGTCCGCAAGAGAGACTGCGGCAACGGTCGCAAAGGCGCTTATAGACAGCCTGGGCCTCAAGAGCGGAGAAAAGGCCTTCGTGATGATAAACGGCTGCGGCGCCATGACAATGATGGAGATGCTCATACTCTATAAAGACACGGTCGAATATCTCAAGGGCCGCGGCATAGAGGTTGTGGCGAACATGGTGGGTGAGATACTGACGGTGCAGGAGGCGGCAGGCTTCCAGATGAACATCGCAAGATGGGACGACGAGATTCTTGCGCTCTGGAATACGCCGGTGCACACGCCCGTATTCTTCAAGGAGTAAGCCATGGCAGACGCTATAGGGAATAAGGCCGCGAAAAATTACTATCTCGATGTGCCGCCCGGAGATACCGGATTTTTCGCGAAGGGGCTGGGCAATACCGATTGGGGAATGAAAAACCGCCTCAGCCGCATCTTCAGCCCGGAATCCGGCAATACCGTTATGCTCGCATTTGATCACGGCTATATCATGGGCGCAACAGCAGGCCTTGAGCGGCTTGACGTGACAATAGCGCCGCTCTGCGCGCATGCCGATGTGCTTATGGGCACGAGAGGCGCGCTGAGAAGCTGCATCCCGCCCACACTGAACAAAGCCGTGTGCCTGCGTGCTACGCATGACGTGTCCGTATTGTTTGAAGACATGAGCACCGGCTCAGGTCTGGCGTTTGACATTGAAGAGGCTGTACGCATGAATGCCTCGGCACTCGCAATACAGTGCTTTGTCGGCGGCGCCGGGGAGAGAGACTCGCTCGAAACGCTCTGCCGCGCGGCCGATGCGGGATATAAATACGGCATACCCATACTCGGCGTGACGGCAGTCGGCAAGGAGATGGCGCGCACGCCGCAGTATTTCTCGCTTGCCTCGCGCATACTGGCGGAGCTGGGTGCGAGCTTCGTGAAGACGTATTACTGTGATGACTTTGAAAACGTTGTCGCCGCCTGCCCGGTGCCGATAGTCATAGCCGGCGGAAAGAAGCTGCCGGAGGCGGATGCGCTGGAGATGGCATATCAGGCGATAGCACGTGGTGCGCACGGTGTCGACATGGGACGCAACGTGTTCCAGAGCGAGCATCCGACAGAGATGATGAACGCAATACGCAAGGTCGTGCACGAGGGCTTCACAGGCAAGGAAGCACATGAGTTCTATCTGGAGAGTATAAATAAATAATCAGGAGGATTGAATAATGTCAGCAAAATATCTGCATCTCGGTATTCCCGTCGTCAACAAGAAGCCGGGCATGGTCTATAACGAATGGGGCCGCTTCTGGGTAAATCAGAGCGTTGACGAGTATGATTTCAAGATAGAGTACTTAAAATTCGAGGACGGCACGAGAATGCCCGAGATTCTCGCGAAGCAGCCGCACGTGGCATACCTCGTCGACGACATGACCCCGTATCTTGAGCAAGCCGACCGCATAATCTTCGAACCAACCCCGCTGAATGAAACCCAAAGCATAGCGTTTATAATCATAGACGACACAATCATCGAGCTCTTCACGGAGAAGTGAGGCAG
>CAVAPH010000061.1:0-12090 GCA_963590455.1 bacterium
TAGAAGAAGCAGACTATTGCCTAGAGTATCTGAAAACCGGCGGATATCATATCACTCCGCCGATTGGCGACGAATTTGAAAGAGTGTTTTCAAACGATGAATTTGTATTATATAGGCACGCTGCAGATTATGTAAACCGAAGTGCTGTAGAAGGTTAAAAAAATTCTTGACAATCAGGCTGCATTCTGCTATTATACTTTTGCTCATGGGGGTATAGCTCAGCTGGGAGAGCGCTTGAATGGCATTCAAGAGGTCAGCGGTTCGATCCCGCTTATCTCCACCAACACAAGACCGTAAGGCCAATGCCTTACGGTCTTGTGCTATCTATGTTTCAGATACGCCTCGCTGTTTCACGTTACAAGCATATCGATAAGAGAAGAAGTCAGCATAGTTTCATTTCCGCTTCACAGCGAAAACTACACTATGCTGACTTCTTTTTTATTGGATGTCAGATGCGCAACGCACGTCACAGGTTATGCGGTTGAGAAGGACAGGTGAAAGCAATGACGCCAGCAAAATTCCGAGAATCCCTGAGGTGAGCTTCGCGCCAAGCATCGGCAGAATCATCTGCGGCTCCGCACTTGCGGCAAAACCGAGATAATCGCCAAACACAAATCCTCCGCCCGCAATAAAAGCTGCGGTGAGTATCTTCCCTCGGTCATTCATATCCTTTATGGATGCAACGGCAGGCAGGCAGTTAGTGCAGGCAGCTATAAGCCCCAAGGATGTGGCAGAGTCAACACCCAGAATACGCTCTATTTTGCTGAACAATAGGGCAACGTGCTTTTTGATAAACAACATCATCGGGAAAGCGCCGGACAGGACAAGCGCAATTTTCCCACAGAGCAGAAGCCCCTCATCAAAGCCGGTCAGCCCGTCCGCATTTGTTTCGACCATCGTGTCGAAAAACGGCAGGAGAATGCCTGTCAGTTCCTCAAAAACGGCAATTCCGGTCAGTACTGTCGCTGCAATGGTGACAGCTTTTCCAAAGTAACCGAAAATCTGAACAGTCCGCTCTGGCTTCAGCCAAAGGCCAGCACCAACAAGAATTGCGAGTACTGCCACGGGAATTGTATTAAGCAGAATCGCCCGAAATGAAAGAGAAAAATCTGTCAGCCCCATCAGGAGGCCGCCGACCAGGCAGCCAACGGGAATAGTGATCAGTCCGCAAAGGAGACCTGCGGCAAAAAAAGATTTATCTCTTTCCTCAAGGACAGACAGCGCCACAGGAAGGGTAAATGCCCAGATTGACCCCACTGTCCCGCCAAGGATCAGGCCAGAAAAATTGCCAAGGGCTGGTGAAGAGGTCATCTTCATTGCCAAAGCATATCCGCCCATATCAGATGGAAGAATAATGCCCGCAAACGCACAGGCATCTGCGCCGAGCCTGCTGAACAGAGGGGTTACCACTGGTGTCAGCAAGCGAGCAAGCAGCGGAGCTGCCGCATAGATGGCGGCGACCGCGAGCGCCAATGGCCCCATCAGGCAAAGTCCGTCTGTGAAAGCAGTGCCATAACCATGGTGATCACCAAGTATTTTGTCTATGGCACCGATTAAGGCAAACAGTGCCATAAACAACATAAGTACGCTATCCACGGAAATGCTGGTTTTCCATTGCAAAAGGCTTTGCCGAAAAACCTCGTCCATTATTTCATGATGCGATTTACGACAGAAACCACATTTTTCTTGCCGTCTCCGGCTTCTACGCCAGAGTGGAACAGTTCGTACAGCGTATCACCTACGGGCGTAAGCACACCGCTGTCGTTGATTGCGCGGCGCAGGGTATCCACTGCCGTGGTCTCAATCTCCAGTGAGCATTCGGTCGCGTCGGCAAAGCTGCCGTTATAATCCTTGAGTTCTTTTGCAAAGGCGCGCAGATTGCCCTCAAACATAAGCGGCAGGAAAGTGCGGATCTGCTCAATGAAGGTATCAAGGTCACAGCCGCTGCGCACGCAGAATGCGGCGGCCTCCAAAAGAGAGCCAATCGCCCCAAAGTGTACATTGCACACGCCGGTGTCCGTAACAGAGGCCAAAGTGATCTCCTTGCCGAGATAATTATGCCGTCCAAACGATGCAAAAACAGGCTCCTCCAGAGCTTTATAAACAGCCTCACTACCGGCGTAGACAAGACCGCCGTTTGGTGTGGCAATATCGCCCGGATAGCACATGATCTTTGCATCCAGATATTCCATGCCATATTCCTTTGCGATGGCCGCCATATCCTGTACCTCGCTGATGGTAGAGGTGGTGGTGTCAACAAGCATCTTTCCTGCAAGGCGCTCCTTTGTGCATGCCTTGATGACCGAGGATGCGATGCCGTGATGCGGCAGATTCAGAAGAATGCAGTCTGTTTCCTCGGCCTCCTGGAGAGTGGGCGCGTACTTTGCGCCGCGTGCAATAAAGGGCTCGGCGGCCTCAATGTGTCTGACAACGATAACCGGCTTGACACCAGCGCTCATCATAGCTTCGACCAAGCGACTGCCCATCACGCCGCAGCCGACGATTGTAATGCTTTTCATTTATGTACCTCCCGTATGTATTCTGTACGAACCGCGTTTAGCTTGACGGTTGTTCTGTTATTATACTATAATGTCATCAGGTGCGATTCTATCATTAGCGCACCAAAAAACAACAAAATCGTACCGAGGTTCGTTGTGATGGACGCTGCTCCGCTTAATCTGGATAAAAATTTTCGTGAGATCGTCGGTTATGGGGATCCGCTGTTCCCATTTGAGATTTGGACAGGAGAGTTTCGGGATGCGGTGGAAACTGGGCTTCCGCCGCACTGGCATCCGGAATTTGAATATGGGTTTATTCTTGATGGACATGTGGCCTATGTTTTTCCCCAATATGTCATTGAATTGGGGCCGGGTGACTGCATCTTTGTTAATTCCGATAGGATGCACTATGTAAAGCAGCTGGCGGCGGATGACCCCGTCGTGATGTTTACTGTGGCGTTTCTGCCATCTCTGCTCTGCACAAACAAGCAGAGTCCCATTTATCAGAAGTACTTTTCTAAGGAAACAGAGCTGGATTTTCCAGCCTTGCAGATCAAAAAGGGAAACGGAGCAGGTGAGGCAATCCATCAACTTCTCAATGAGATATACGCCAGCCGGGATATGTCATACGGTTTCGAGCTGAGCGCACTCAGCCTTGTTTCACGTCTATGGCTCGAAACGCTCCGCTATCTGCACAGCGCGGATCTCTCGCCATATCTGCATACAACGGATGCATCCGCAAAGGAGACTGCCGCCATCAAGCGTGCGCTTACTTTTCTATATGCTCACTATGATGAACGGCTGACAGTGGAAGCTATTGCTGCGTCTGCCTACATCAGCCGAAATTCGTGCTTTCGGTATTTCCGTAATTGTTTTGGCAAAACACCATTGGCAGTGCTCAACGACCACCGTCTCTCTGTTGCGGCATCTCTTCTTTCGAGTGACAAACCTATCACGGAGATTGCTTTTTCCTGCGGCTTCAGCTCATCCAGTTATTTTGCAAAACTTTTTCAAAGCAAATACGGCATGACCCCGCAAAAATACCGTGCAGCGAAAAGAGAAAAGTAGTTTGGGGTAACTGAACAAATTTAATTGACCATTCAAATATGCTTATCAGCCGGAGATGCTTTAGAAAGATGCCTGTTTGGGTGCTTAACCAATGATTCGTGAGACCTCTTGAATGGCATTCAAGAGGTCAGCGGTTCGATCCCGTTTATCTCCACCAACAACAAGATAATCCGAACCTTAGACCGATCGGTCAGGGGTTCGGATTTCTTTTTTTCGAGAATATTGCATTATAAGCTTATAAGAGTGTCATGTTTCGCAACATCCCAGTGGGCTGCTTGCGGAGGGAAAATTTTAAAATGATTGCTCTTTTACTTCCCCAGGCTTTTCACATAACTCAGGCACACCGGCGGGAAGTTGGTTATCAGGCCGTCGACGCCCCATTCTACCAGACGCTCAAGCTTATCCATATCGTTGACGGTCCAGACATTCAGCTCTATGCCGTGAGCTTTGCAGCTGTCCACATCCTCTTTCGGCAGGCACATCCAACCGGGATGGAAGCACTGAAAATCGTTCTTCTCACAGTAGAATCCCGGATTGCCGAGCCCGTCATTCTCAACCAGTGCGCCGCATTTTATTTCGGGTGCGAGGCGGCGTAGTATCGCGATAGAGCAATGATTAAACGAGGAGAAGAGAATACGGTCGCTGAGGTTATACTTTCGCACCATGGCGAGCGTTTTCTCTTCAATATTTTCATAGTAATAGACACCGGACTTTATTTCAACATTGGTTACGAGCTTTTCGCCGGCTGCCCATGCGCAGTACTCCTCAAAAGTGGGTATTTGCTGAAATCCGAAAGCACCGTTCCATGTGGCGGCGGCGTTAAACTTCTGCAGTTCTTCAAGCGTGTAATCTCTAACGTTGCCGGTGCCGTCAGTCACGCGGTCTATGGTTTCATCGTGAAACACAACAAGCTGATCATCCTTCGTCAGCTGCACGTCCAGCTCTATACCGTCAGCGCCAACCTCGGCCGCCTTTCTGAAAGCGAGCATTGTATTTTCGGGATATCTCCCGCTGTAACCTCTATGTGCATATACTTTGATCATTTCATAAACTCCCTATAATTTTATGCTCGATGCCACAAACCGAATTAATCATGGCTTGTGGCATCGAAAATATTAAACTCCGACAGAAAAATTCTGCCACTTTGCGCAGGCCACGAAATGATTCGGCTCTGCCTCAATAAGTTTCGGGTTGCACTGCTTACATACATCTGATGTGTAATCGCAGCGTTTACCGAAACGGCATTCATCCGGCAGATTGACCGGCGAGGTGATTTCACCTTTGATCAGCTGGCGCTGCGGTTTGTCTTTGCCGACAATGGGCAGGGGAATGGCAGAGAGGAGCGCCTTCGTGTACGGGTGAATTGGATTTTTGAAAAGATCGTCACTCGGAGCCTTTTCCACCATTTGCCCCAAATACATTACTGCGATGTCGTCGGAAAAGTACTTGACAACGGAGAGGTCATGCGTGATGAACACGTAAGTCAGCCCCATGTCCTTCTGCAGCTGCTTGAGAAGATTGAGTATCTGCGCCTGTATAGACACATCAAGCGCAGAAACCGGCTCATCGCAGACAATGAGCTTGGGATTTACCGCAAGTGCACGTGCAATGCCGATGCGCTGCCTGCGACCGCCGTCCAACTCATGAGGATAAGCGTTCACATAGCGCTCTGCCAGACCAACGGTCTCCATGAGCTCGAGCGTGCGCTTTTCTATCTCGACGTTTGATCTTAGCAGCTTGTGCTCTATGATCGGTTCACTTATGAGCTGACTGACGGTTTGACGTGGGTCGAGTGATGAAAACGGATCCTGGAATACCATCTGCATTTCCTGACGCAGACGTCTCATCTTGCGGCGGGAATAGCGGGTAATATCCTCACCGTCGAACACGATTTTGCCGGATGTAGGCTCTATGAGCTTAAGAATGCAGCGTCCGGTCGTGGACTTACCGCAGCCGGATTCACCGACTATGCCGAGAGTTTTTCCCTCTTCTATCGAGAAGCTTACGCCATCTACCGCGTGGAGCTGTCCGGCCGGAGTGGAGAAATATTTTGTGAGGTTTTCAACCTCAAGAATAGTCTTGCCCATTACTGGTTCCTCCTGAGCTTGAAGTTCGGATCGTCATATGCACGGCAGGCGACCTTGTGTGAAGGACTGCCCTCTGTGCATTTCAGCTCCGGTACGGCCTTGCTGCATTCCTCGCTTGCGTAAGGACAACGCGGGGCAAACGCACAGCCGGCGGGAAGATCAGCAGGGTCAGGCATGAGCCCGTGGATAGGCACAAGCTCTTCACCACGCTGCTTCAGATTGGGGAGAGAGTCGAAAAGACCTTCAGTGTAGGGATGCCTGGTGTGATTGAATACGTCGTCTGCCGTGCCTTGCTCGACTATACGCCCCGCATACATAACAGCCACGTCCTCACAGACTTCGGCAACAACACCGAGATCGTGAGTTATAAGAATCATGGACATATCATGGTCGCATATCAGATCTTTCATAAGCTCAAGAACCTGTGCCTGTATCGTGACGTCCAGCGCTGTGGTCGGCTCATCCGCAATTAGCAGCTTCGGGCTGCAGGCAAGTGCAATTGCAATAACAACGCGCTGCTTCATACCACCGGAGAACTGGTGCGGGTAGTCATATGCACGGCTTTCGGAGATGCCGACCATCTTCAGCATTTCCTTTGCCTTTTCAAACGCTTCTTTTTTGGAAACGTGCTGGTGCAGCTGAATGCTTTCGCCGATCTGATCACCGACTGTCATAACCGGGTTGAGAGCAGTCATCGGGTCCTGAAATATCATTGCGACTTCATTGCCGCGTATTTTCTCCAAATCTGCGGGCTTTAATTTCAGTACATCTACACCGTCGAGATATATCTCGCCGCTTTTTATAACTCCGGGAGGATTTGGCACGAGATTAAGAATTGCGCGTGCCGTCGTGGTTTTTCCGGCACCTGTCTCACCGACAAGTCCGAGTGTGCGGCGTTTGCCGAGCTGAATATCAATTCCGTTTACAGCGTGAACATCGGCGTCCTCTGTTTCATAATGGACAACGAGATTTCTAAGGTCGAGAACAAGATCGTTCTCGGCGGTAATATTTTTTTCTTCCATGAGATTTCCTCCTTATTTCTTGAGCTTCGGGTCAAGTGCGTCACGCAGTCCGTCGCCGAGAAGATTAAGGGCGAGAACCGTGAGCATAACCGCAAGACCGGGAATAACGCAGAGGTATCCGGCACTTCTGATGTAGGCACGGCCGGCAGAGAGCAGTGCGCCCCATTCAGGCGAGGGAGCCGGTATACCGATGCCGAGGAAGCTGAGGGAGGAAGCTGATATTATCGTTGAGCCTATGAGCAGCGTGACCTGAACGATGATAGGGGAGAGACAGTTGGGAAGAATGTGCTTGATTATTATCTTCCATGTCGGCAGACCCATTGCGTACGAGGATTCCACGTACTCCTGATCGCGTATCGTCATAACCTGAGCTCGGACGATGCGGCCGAACGAGCTGGCACATGAGAAAGCAAGGGCGATAATAAGATTCACGGTGCTGGTGCCGAGCACGGATACGATAACAACGGCAGTCATGATGTTGGGGATTGAATAGAATATATCAATCGCACGCATGAGAATCGAATCGATTATTCCACCGTAGAAGCCGGCAAGGGAACCTGTGATAAGCCCGACAAACAGACCGAGTGCGACGGCACCCACACCGATAGCGAGCGAGTATCTTGCACCCCAGAGCACGCGCGCAAACAGGTCACGGCCAACCTCATCGGTGCCGAACCAATGCTCTGCACAGGGTTTCATAAAACGTTCGCTTATATTCTGGCCTATGACATCAGTCTCATAATCAAAGAGAACCGGCGCAAGCAGAGCGACCGCGACAAGCAGACCGAGGAAGATCATTCCGACAACTGCGCCCTTGTTTTTAATAAGGCGATGCCAGGTTTCCAGTGCCATGGATTTCTTCTTTACTTTTTTTATTTCCTGATCCATACTCGTCACCTCTTCTTGCTGTACTGGGCCTTGATGCGCGGATCAAAGAATGCATATATCAGGTCAACAAACAGGTTGATCAGACACATGAATACCGAGCACAGAATTATCGAGCCCGTGACCATTGGGGTATCGCGCTTAGCAATCGAATCATAAACAAGTCGGCCGATACCAGGCCAGGAGAAAACGGTTTCAGCCAGAACAGAGCCGGTTATAACAAGCGACATCTGCAGGCCTATAGCCGTAATAATCGGAATTAAGGCGTTTTTCAGCCCGTGTGTAAATATTACGCGTTTTTCGGAGCAGCCTTTTGCGCGTGCTGTAGTCATGTAATCTTGACGTATAACGTCAAGCATTGACGAGCGTGTGGTGCGCGTGATAAGTGCAGCAAGGCCGAGACCGACGGTCAACGCCGGCAATACAAGGCTGCTGAAGCCGGCCTTTCCGCTGGACGGGAACCATCCGAGTTTCAGCGAGAATATTATAATAAGCATGAGGCCGAGCCAGAAATTCGGCATTGATGTGCCGAACAGCGCAAAAATCATGCCTGCGGTGTCTTTCCAGGTGTTCTGGTGTATGGCAGTGTATATGCCCAAAGGCAGTGCGATGACGATTGCAATCAGCACTGCTGCGCCGCCAAGCATAAGGGTATTAGGCAGCTTTTCCATGAATGTTTTAAAAACATCTTTGTTTGTGACGTAGGATTTGCCCATGTCACCCGTAACCATGCCCTTGACATAGTTGAAATAGCGAACCATAAAAGGATCGTTAAGCCCAAGCTCTTCTCTTACAGCTTCTATTTCTTCGGCTGAGGCGCCTTCACCGGCCACTATCATGGCAGGGTCGCCGCCAGTCAAACTCATTGCCCAGAAAATCAGAAAGGAAGTTATAAGAATAACCGGAATCAGCATGAGAAGCCTTTTTCCAATGTATTTGAGCAAATGGATTCACCTCCGGATTATTAAAGTGCGAATATTATATTCGCAAAAGAATGCGGTGTCGCATTCCGCGACTTTTATATCGCATAGCGACACCGCATAAAAATCGGACTAAACCGGATAATTCAACACTGAATTACTCGGCAATGTAAGCGTGGCACCAGTTGTGGTTGCCGCCGCCGTAGAAGTACTGGCCCTGGAGATTGCTGTTGTATGCAATAACGAGGTTTGCAATGTACAGAGGAACCTGCGGGCATGCATTGACAAGGTACTCCTGCAGCTCAGTGCTGGCCTCACGGCGCTTATCCTGATCCTTCTCGGTTGCAACGATGTCGATGAGCTCATCGGCGTGTGCATCGGAGTAGTGATGGTAGTTGGAACCCTCACCGCTGTAGAACAGATCACGATATACGAAGTCAACCTTGGAGTCCTCATTCCAACGCCACAGGAACAGCTCCTGATCACCGTTGGTGCAGGTTTCCTTGAGAGTTGCATCTTCCATCGGGTTGAGAGTTACATTGATACCGATCTCCTTGAGATTTGCCTGAATAACGGTTGCAATGTTTGCATATGCACCGCTGGTGGAGTAGGTCAGAGTGGTCTCAATGCCGCCGTCGGGATAACCGGCCTCAGCCATGAGCTCCTTAGCGCGGTCAAGATCGTAGTCGAAGCCTTCCATATCATCATAGAAGCCCCACAGGCCACGGTTGAGTATGGTCTTCTGGAGAGTGCCCTTGCCGTCAACAGCAACGGTCAGAATGTCATCACGGTTGATTGCGCAAGCAACAGCCTGACGGAGAGTCTCATTGTTCCAAGGCTCCTTCTCGCAGTTGAATGCGAAGTAGAACAGACGAGTACCGGTCTGCTCGTAAACGGTGATGTTGTCGTCCTCTTCAAGATACTGCAGCTCATTCATCGGAGGATCGATGCAGACGTCGATCTCGCCGTTCTGAAGAGCAATAACGCGAGAGGAGGCCTCGAGGTAAGGCCTGAATTCAATAGCGTCGGAAACGCCTGCGCAGAAGAAGTCATCCTCGGGGAGATCGTTGCCCCAGTAATCATCGACCTTTACAACGCGGCAGCATACGCCCTCTTCCCAGGACTCAAACTTGTACGGGCCGGTACCAATGTACCAAGGCTCTTCCATGCCGCTCTCCCATGCCTTCTTGGACTGCATGGAAAGAGGAACAGAGGACAGAGAAGCGATGAACTCGTTGTTGTAGCTCTCTATCTCTATCTCAAGGGTGTAGTCGTCAACAACAGTGGAGCTGACGTAGCCGTTGAGAACGCTCGCAACCTTGGAGCCTTCGCTGACAGCCATGTCAAGAGTGAACTTTGCGTCTTCAGCGGTGAAAGGAGTCTTCTCACCATCGTTGAAGTAGACATCCTGACGGAGATGCATGATGATGTGAGTATCATCGGTGAACTCCCAGTCAGTTGCAAGACCCGGATCAAAGCGGGTTTCTGCTTCGGGATCATTGTTGAAGAATACCAGAGTCTGGTGAGTGGTCTTCAGAATGATGTTGTTGTTTGCAGTCTTCTGCTGCTGCAGATTGAGGTTGTTGATGTCCTCGGCGGTGCCGATAACGAGAGTTTCCTTGTGGCCGGTGCCTGTAGCAGCCGCGGTCTCAGTGCTGCTGTCGCTGTTAGTCTCAGTGGTTGCAGTGGAGCTCGATGAGGAGCCGCAAGCAGTCAGAAGAGAGAGCGCCATCACAAGGCAGAGAAGAAGCGCGAGAGTCTTTTTCATATTTTCCTCCATTTAAGAATTTTCTACTTTACTTCGCCAACCCCGGCTGACGAAATAAGCTATACCATATATAGCACTTTTACTCAAAACTGTCAACAAAATATCACATATTGCGTGCATGTTGCAGGCAGATACAACAAAAAACGGGTTGGACAAGAGCCAACCCGTTCAAAAGAATATTTTAATTAATATAATTTCTTGCTCTATATTTCAACCTGTGCCGGCAACCTTTTGTAGCTGCGTGCGAAATATATTATCTCAGCAATTGCGGTTATCGTCCACGAAAAGCTGTATAGGAGGTAAAGCGACGTAATTGTGTGGAAGTAGGCAAATACCGTGTATACCCAGATTACACGGAATACGCAGGAGCCGAGAATAACGATGATTGTCGGAACGACGGTTTTACCGATTCCGCGGGATGCGGCGATTGTGCAGTCCATAAATGCCGAGATGCAATATGACCAGCCCATAATCTTAAGACGTTCCATACCGGCCTCGATGACATCGGTCTCGTTTGCGAAGACGGAAAGAAATTCACGCCCGAATATAAGCAGCAGACCTCCGAGAAGCGCACCTATTGCAAACGAATATATCGTCGCAATAATGTAGCTCTTCATTATGCGCTTCCGGTTGCCGGCACCCAAATTGCGGCTGACAAAGCTGGAGCAGCCGATATATACGGCGCCCATTACGTTGTATATCAGCGAGTCTGCATTAGCGGCGGCGGAGTTGCCGGAGACGAGGATGGCGTCAAAGGAGTTTACACCGGTCTGCACGAAGAGATTTGCAATTGCGAAAATTGCACTCTGAAAACCGGAGGGGATACCGAGCGAGAGCACGTTTTGGCAGGCTTTTTTATCGATATACCGTGTTGTGAAGCGCAGACGGCAGGAGTCACGGCGCATAACGAGATGCCGGATAACAAGAAACGCTGAGAGATACTGCGATATAACACTTGCAATTGCAACGCCGTCGGCAGCTTTCTTGCAGACGATGACAAAGAAAAGGTTAAGTATGACGTTGAGAACGCCGGCAACCGTCAGATATGCAAGCGGTCTTTTAGTCTCACCACAGGCGCTTAACAAACCGTTGCCGTAGTTGAATATTGCCATTGCGGGCATTCCGAGCGAGTATATTTTAAGATAGAGCACCGCGCCATCCATAAACTCGTCCTTTGTGTTGAGCAGAGCGAGAAAAGGACGAGCACCGAAATGACAGATGAGTCCCATCAGAAGCCCGATGCCTATGCATATGACAAGAGAGGAATGGACGGTGTTTGCAATGCCTTTTTCATCTCCGGCCCCCAGCCTGTGCGCAGCGCAGACGTTGACACCATTGCCCATGCCTATCAGGAATCCCGTAAATAGCGAGACCAGAAGCGTTGTGGAGCCGACAGCGCCGAGAGCTCTATAGTCGGCAAACTTACCTGCTACTGCAACGTCGCTCAGATTGAACAGCACCTCAAGCACCTGCGACATCATAAGCGGCAGGCTGAACACAAGCATGTTTACCCATATCGACCCGGTGGTCATCTCAATAGCCTTCGCAGGCCTTTTTGCAAGCTTCAGCATGATCCAAACCCTCTTTTGCACAACACTGAGCTATTGTTATAGCACACTCATATGAACAAAACAAGATAGATTTTTTGCAATTTTATAAGCCAAATATCCAAATATAATAAGTGGCGAAGTAGTGCAAAACACGCACAAGGCCGACCGGATTACATCCGATCGGCCTTGTGCGTATATTATTTTTCAAGCTTTTCGCCGCGCAGCTGTGCCATTGCTTGGGGGATGGTGTCCATAAATACGTCCATCGTGTCCATGCATGCCTGCAGATTGT
>CAVAPH010000062.1:0-11962 GCA_963590455.1 bacterium
CGGGGAGAGATTAAGGATACTATTTTTTTCTCAGAAAAGAGGATTATGCCTTCTTTTCCTTCTTGGTCATGACCTGGATGCCCTCAACAACAAGGATGACAGCGAGGACGATAAGGCCGATGGACCAGATCATCTGGAACCAGTCGCCCCAGGCTGCGGTTGCAGCTGCGATTGCCTTGATCTTGGCGATGATGGTCATAACGAGAGAGGTGATGGTTGCAGCGAGCATGAAGATCATCGGGATGAAGAACATCTTGTTGTTCTTGCCGATGTTGCCCAGCCAGGTTGCAACTGCCAGCATTGCGATACCGGCAAGCAGCTGGTTTGCAGCGCCGAACACGCCCCAGATCTGGGACAGCTTCATGAAGCCGAGGCCGCAGCCGACGATGACCATGATAAGGGTGGATACGAACGGGTTGGAGAAGAACTTGCGGACACCGGTCAGCTCCTCGCGGGTCTTGCCTTCGGGAATGAACAGCTCGGCGAACATGTAACGGGAAAGACGTGTGCCGGAGTCAAGGGAGGTAAGAGCAAAGACGGAAACTGCCAGAGTGAGCAGGGTGTAGGTGGTGTTGTAGACAGGGTTGGTGAACTCTGCTGCGCCGTGAGTCATGGTTGCGACCATGGTTGCAATACCACCTGCGAAGATGGTCGGAGGAGAAGAAAGGTCGAACTTGCTGCCGCCGCCAACGCTGGTCTCTTTGAAGACAACGCCCATTGCGATAAGAGCAATGACTGCAAGAGCGGACTCGACGATCATTGCGCCGTAGCCGATGAGCTTTGCGTCCTTCTCAGAGTCGAGCTGCTTGGAAGTCGTGCCGGAACCGATCAGGGAGTGGAAGCCGGAGACTGCGCCGCAGGCGACAGTGATGAACAGGGTCGGGAAGAGCTGAGAGCCGGTGAGGCCGGTGAAGCCAACGAATGCGGGCAGCTCAACAGTTGCGCCGGAGAAGATGATACCGACAGTTGCGATGATCATCATGCCGTAGAGCAGGAAGGAGCTGAGGTAGTCACGAGGCTGCAGCAGCATCCAGACAGGAAGCAGAGAAGCAATAATGATGTAAACTGCGATGAAGAGGACCCAGAAAGTACGTCCTGCGTTGACACCGAAGTTCAGACCGGCGATGACTATCAGAATGATGCCGATGATGCCGATGATGGTTGCAGGGCCGACCGGGCAGTTCTTGCGGTACACGAAGTAACCGAAGATGAAAGCGATAACGATGAAGAGAAGAGATGTCGTTGCAGTGGAAGCGTTGCCGCTGACATTTGCTGCACCGAAGGTGAAGACGCTGTCTGCCTCGGAAACGAAGGTGCTTGCAACAACGGAGGTGAAGGATGCAATAACGAGAATGAGAACGAGCAGTGCGAAGATGGTGAACAGTCTCTGTGCCTTGACGCCCATCTCGTCCTTGATGACTTCGCCGATGGAGCCGCCGTTGTGGCGAATCGAGGCGAACAGAGCACCGAAGTCATGCATTGCGCCGAAGAAGATACCACCGACAACGATCCACAGGAAAACGGGAACCCAGCCGAAAACTGCAGCCTGGATAGGTCCGTTAATGGGGCCTGCACCCGCTATGGATGAGAAGTGGTGACCCATCAGGACGGCGGGGTTAGCAGGAACAAAGTCCTTACCGTCGTAACTGGTGTGTGCCGGGGTTTCATGGTTGGGGTCGATGCCCCACTGCTTTGCAAGCCAAGAGCCGTAGAAAATGTAGCCCAGAGCCAGCAGAACGATTGCGATGAGAAGAATAAGTACTGCGCTCACACTTTTCACTCCTTATGAAAAAATTTGTGATGAATATATTTGCCCAACGCCGGCAGAACCCCTCAGTCCCTGCCAGCGAAAAGCTTCTTGAAATAAGCGGTCATCTCGTGACCGGCCAGGTTTGCGGCAACCTCACGTGTTGAAAGATCAACACCGCCCGCCTTCAATTCCGTATATCCATGGAGAGAAAATCTATAGCTTTTGCTGAATCTCAGCTTTTTTATATGCGCGGCAACATCCTTTTGCAGTTTGTCCGCCACGAAAATCACTTTTACGTTTGTATACTGGTGCTCCTTGTGCGGCTTGACACGCGGGAGCGATTCATCCAGTGCGTGCTTGACGCAGGCGTCCACGGTTTTTCTGTCAAACTCCGGAGCGGAGAATACGTAGCAGAACTCGTTTGTCTCGTTCCCCCAGATCTTTATGCTCTTCGTCAGCCAGTACCTTTCGTCACGCGAGAAGTAATCGGCACGGAAAATCATCGGCACGTCATCCGTCTCAGCAGGAACTATATTATAATATGCGCTGTATGAGTCCTTCAGCACATCCAGAAACACTGCCCGATCCATATGGGAACCTCCGAGGTTGCTAAAAACACCGTTTTAACAAAAATTTGCGTTTCATTGCAGATATTTAACGGCACTGCATTTATTTTTAACGGTACTTTTAGGAAAAACTAACTTTGCTTAACGTAAATATAACGCATTATTGGAAAAAATTCAATAGGCAATTCACAAAAAATCCATATTTTCGCCGATTTTGCCGTTAACTTTCACATATTTTTTCTTATGTAAACTAATTTTGTGGACAATTTAACAACTGAAATGCACTTTTCGTTTAGCAGACTCAACTTGTATTTGTCAGCCGCGGAGATTTTAACAAAGGGTGAATTTTTGCCGTAATTTACGGCTTTTACCTGCATCAGGCGTTTACAGCTTCAAAAAGTTGATGTATTATATATTAAAATATGTTTAAGAAAGCACCGGGCGTTTTGGCGGCGGTGTTTTCTGATGCTTATACTCTGTTTTATTTATTCTTCTATTTTAATTAATAACATGCGAGGTTTGTGCAGAGATGGATTTTAAACTGTGTGTTCCCTGCCTTCTGGGGCTTGAGGGGCCGATCGCGGACGAGCTGAAGCGGCTCGGCATGGCGAACGTACAAAACGAAAACGGGCGCGTATATTTCACGGGCGACGAATCCGCCATCGCTGCTGCAAACATCAATCTGAGAATCGGCGAGCGCGTGCTGGTGGAGCTCGGCAGCTTTCAGGCGCTGAGCTTTGAGGAGTTGTTCCAGGGCGTCAAGGCTATACGCTGGGAGGATTATATTCCGAAGGACGGCGCATTCCCCGTGAAGGGCTACAGCCTCAACTCCAAGCTCTTCTCCGTTTCCGACTGTCAGAAGATTATAAAAAAGGCTATCGTTGAGCGCCTGAAGCTGAAATATAAAATAGAGCGCTTCCCGGAGACCGCCGAGACCTATCAGATTCAGTTCTCCATCATGAAGGATCAGGTCTCCATCTGTCTTGACACCTCCGGCGACGGGCTGCACAAGCGTGGCTACCGTCCCGCTCACAACGCCGCCCCGCTCAAGGAGACCATGGCCGCTGCTATGGTAAAGCTCTCCCGCTACAGAGGGCGCGACGATTTTGCAGACCCGTTCTGCGGCAGCGGCACTATTCCGATAGAGGCGGCACTTATCGCGCGCAATATTGCCCCCGGCATCAACAGGAGCTTTGCGGCGCAGTCATGGCGCATGATAGACCCGCGCGTGTGGGATCTGGCACGTAAAAAGGCAAGGGATCTCGAATACCACGGCAATTATAATATTTACGGTGCGGACATTGACCCGCACTCCGTTGCGCTGGCGCGTGAGAATGCCGCAAGGGCCGGTGTCGGCGATATCATCCACTTTGAGGTGGCAGATGCCACGAAGTTTGACCGCCATACCGAGCGCGGCGTAATCGTCACAAACCCGCCCTACGGTGAGCGCATAATGGAGAAGGAGCAGGCAGAGGAGCTCTACCGCAAATTCGGCGCGGCGCTGCGTCAGACAGAGAACTGGCAGCTGTATCTGCTCTCATCGCACACGGAGTTTGAGCGTTGCTTCGGCAAGACGGCAGATAAAAAGCGCAAGCTCTACAACGGCATGATCAAGTGCGATCTCTTTATGTATTTCAAATAAACGGGAATAATATATTTAATATATACAGTAATCGAGGAAAAGATTTATGAAGCATCTGTTTATCGTCAATCCCATTGCAGGCGGCAAGGATCACACATGTGAGGTACGCGCCAAGGTTGAGAACGCATTCAAGACTCGCGATGACGAGTTTGAAATTTACGTCACACGTGCCCCGATGGACGCCACCGAAAAAATCAAGGCAGAGGCTGCCACGGGCGCGGAGCTGCGCGTATATGCCTGCGGCGGTGACGGAACCTTTAACGAGTGTGTATGCGGTGCGGCACAGATGCCCAATGTTGCGCTCTGCCCGTTCCCGACCGGCACCGGCAATGATTTCTGCCGCATGTTCGGCGATGAGTCCGAGCTCTACCGCGATCTCTACGCTCTGCTCGACGGAAGCGTGCGCCCGATAGATCTTATCGACTGCAACGGCCGCTGGTGCTCCAACATCTGCTCCGTCGGCATAGATGCGCGCATAGGCACCTCCGTGCATGACTACAGCCATCTTCCTCTCGCAGGCGGCGCCGCCGGATATGTCGTGTCCGCCGTGGTCAATATGTTCAAGGGCATCAACCGCAACATGTATATAAAATGCGGCGACTTCTACACCGAGGGCAAGCACGCACTGGTCTGCGCATGCAACGGCCGCTTCTACGGCGGCGGCTTCAACCCCAGCCTCACCGCAAGACCCGACGACGGGGAGCTTGATTTCTACATAGTTCGCGCTGTCAACATAGTCACCTTCGCCGCCCTCATCGGCAAATACGCCGCAGGTCATGCGGATGAGCTGCCCAAGTACGTCACCCACCTCAAGGGTACGGAAATTCAGATCGGCTTTGACGAGGACGAGGTCATAAATCTCGACGGCGAGGCATTGCACAGCAGAAAGGCCTTTATCAAGCTTGTTCCCGGCGCCGCAAACCTCATAGTTCCCAAAGGCATGAAGTTTTTTGACTGATCGATTATAAAATCCGTAACAAATTTTTCGGCAGCCCAACAACCCCGGTAAATTCAAGCTTGCAGGTGTATGATTAACCTGCAGCATATAAAATTGAGAGCCCGTGTCAAAATATAAATGGCACAGGCTCTCTTTTAATTTACTAAGCGGCTCAGTGATAACACTGAGAGCGGTCAGTGTTGCAAATATAACATATTAAGTGCATTTAATGCCCTCCTTTTACTAAGGAAGGTGTATTTTTTGCGAATATCAATTAACTGTTAGGGCTCGGAGATGGGCTGCTTGATGTCATGTAACTTGTTATGTAATCACGCCAGAACTGTTTTGCGCCCTCCTTCATCAATTCAAAATTTTCATCTGAAACTTCTTTACCGTCCAGGACATCTTTGAAATTGTCGCGAGTCATTTCATCGACCATACTGTCAAATTGAGCAACGATATCATCATAGCTTGAAAATGCTGCCCAAAGTAAGATGAGTCTTTTTACTGTCTCAACCTCATCGGGCTTTTCAGCAGCAGTTTCGTCCATCTGTTTTTTCATCTGATCATATCCCAGTTGCTTGTAATCGGTCCCGCAGGCTGCAAAAGAGAATGCCATGATAAACGCAAGAAGTAAAGCTGTGATACGTGTTTTCATTAGTTTTCCTCTCTTTCCTAAGTGTAGTTACGTGGTAGCATATTAATCTTCTCTTTAATAATAATTACTGTAGCTGAGAGCCCGCCGCCGGCTATGTGCATTTTGTGTTTGGTATTAAGCATCGTGTCAGGTTAAATACGCTTCTAAGTATTTTTTCGCTTTTAGCCATAATAAAGACCAACTCCTTTCCTTATAGAACATGTAAATTTTGCGAAGCGGAAAGGTCGTTTGTGCTAAATTCCTAACCATTTGTCTATAAGAATTTCTAAAGCTATCATGGCTACTGATACGATAAATATTGCAATGAATCTCATGTAATCAATCTCCTTTTACTCAATTTATTTTTATAGTTCCATTACTATGACTTGTAATTAATGCGAACCATGGTATAGGAATAATACATGAATGCAGTCCGTTTAGCAACTGCTATCAGCGTTAAAAGTTACTGAATCGCGTGCTTTTAATCGTAGCAGCTCATACTTGGAAGTCATAAGTACCTTTTTGACCGATCGATTATAAAATCCGTAACAGAAAATTTATAAATTTTTTCGCAAATTTTGCTCTTAGGGTATTGCAAAAATAGAAAAGTGTGTTATATTATACATCGTTAGCACTCAGGTTGTTCGAGTGCTAACGATGTTGAATTTTGTTAATAAATATTGGAGGTATATAAGTTATGAAATTGAAACCTTTGGCTGACAGAGTTGTTCTCAAGCAGAACGAAGCTGAGGAGCGCACCTCTTCCGGCATATTCCTCACCGCATCCGCACAGGAGAAGCCTGAAGTTTATGAAGTAGTAGAAGTTGGCCCCGGCGGCATGGTCGACGGCAACGAGGTCAAGATGATCGTTAAGGCCGGTGAGAAGGTTCTCGTCGGCAAGTACAGCGGCACCAAGGTCAAGGTTGACGAGGTTGAGTACACAATAGTTCGTCAGTCCGATATTCTGGCTGTCATCGAGTAATTTTTCAAAGCTCTCTATATAAGAAGCTGCGGCGCATATGCCGCGACGGGGACGGGTTCCCCTCTTAATTATCAAATGGAGGATATTTAATTATGGCTAAACAGATTATATACGGCGAAGAAGCAAGAAAGGCTATCGAGTCCGGCGTTAACAAGCTGGCTGATACCGTTAAGATCACTCTCGGACCTAAGGGCCGCAATGTCGTTCTCGACAAGAAGTACGGCACTCCGCTGATCACCAACGACGGCGTGACCATCGCAAAGGAAATCGAGCTTGAGGACGCATTCGAGAACATGGGCGCACAGCTCATCAAGGAAGTCTCCACCAAGACCAACGACGTCGCAGGCGACGGCACCACCTCCGCAACTCTGCTTGCACAGGCAATGATCAACGAGGGTCTGAAGAACCTCGCAGCTGGTGCAAACCCCATGGTCATGAAGAAGGGCATCCAGAAGGCAACCGACGCTGCAGTTGAGGCAATCAAGGCTGCATCTCAGCCCGTATCCGGTGCAAAGGACATCGCACGTGTCGGCACCATCTCCTCCGGCGATGAGCACATCGGTACTCTTATCTCCGAGGCAATGGAGAAGGTCAGCCAGAACGGCGTTATCACCATTGAAGAGTCCAAGACCGCAGAGACCTACAGCGATGTCGTCGAAGGCATGCAGTTTGACCGCGGCTACCTCAGCCCCTACATGGCAACCGATATGGACAAGATGGAAGCTGTCATTGATGACGCTCTCATCCTCATCACCGATAAGAAGATCAGCAACATTCAGGAGATCCTGCCTCTGCTTGAGCAGATAGTCAAGGCCGGCCGCAAGCTCCTCATCATCGCAGAGGACGTCGAGGGCGAAGCTCTTGCAACCATCATCCTCAACAAGCTGCGTGGCACCTTCACCTGCGTATGCGTCAAGGCTCCCGGCTTCGGCGACAGACGCAAAGAGATGCTGCAGGATATCGCAACTCTCACCGGCGGCCAGGTTATCTCCTCCGACCTCGGCATGGAGCTCAAGGATGCAGACATCAGCCTCCTCGGCCAGGCACATCAGGTCAAGGTCACCAAGGAGAACACCGTTATTGTTGACGGCGCAGGCTCCAAGGAAGAGATCGCAGCACGTGCAGCTCAGATCGAGCACCAGATCAGCACCACTACCTCCGACTACGACAAGGAGAAGCTGCAGGAGCGTCTTGCAAAGCTGTCCGGCGGCGTAGCAGTCATCAAGGTCGGCGCTGCAACCGAGACCGAGATGAAGGAGAAGAAGCTGCGTATAGAGGACGCACTCAACGCAACCCGCGCTGCTGTTGCAGAGGGTATCGTACCGGGCGGCGGCACCGCATACGTGCTCGCTTCCAAGGCTGCTGACAAGCTGGTCGCAACTCTTGACGGCGACGAGAAGACCGGTGCTGCTATCATCGCAAAGGCTCTGAAGGCTCCTATCATGCAGATCGCTGCAAACGCTGGCCTCGAGGGTGCAGTTATCCTCAACAACGTCTACAACTCCAGCGAGACCTATTACGGCTTCGATGCTGCAAACGACAAGTACGGCAACATGATCGAGATGGGCATTGTCGACCCGACCAAGGTCTGCCGCAGCGCACTTGAGAACGCCGCATCCGTCTCCGCAATGGTTCTGACCACTGAGAGCCTTGTTGCAGACATCCCTGAAAAGAATCCTCCTATGCCCGCAGCAGGCGGCGACATGGGCGGCATGTATTAATCCGCTGACCCCGATATTAAAAAACATATAATTTCATCCCGCTGCTCGTTGAGCAGCGGGATGTTTTTTCATGCGTATTTTGTGTTGTGTATTTATTCTGATTATGTTTTTTGGTTATTTCTCGAACTCTGCGGCTACGTCCTCAAGCAGCTTTCTGATCGGCAGGTGCTGCGGGCAGACCTTTTCGCATTTGCCGCATTTCAGACAGTCAGACGCTCTGCGGCCGGGGGCGGTGTGGACGGTGTTATAGTAATAGTCGGCGTTCCAGTCGTGATAGAGCTGCTTTGCATTCATGGTTGCAAAGAGATCCGGGATTGAAATATGCTTCGGGCAGCCGTCCGTGCAGTAGCGGCAGGAGGTGCATGGAATGAGGTGCTTGCTGCGGAAGATTTTTCTCACTTCTTCTATTGCGGCAAGCTCTTTCTCGTCCAGCGGCCGGAAATCCTTCATGAAGGAAATATTGTCCTGCATCTGCTCGAGGCTGCTCATACCGGAGAGCACCATCATCATGCCGGAAAAGCCCTCGGCGAAGCGCAGCGCGTAGCTTGCGGCACTGCCGCCGTGCAGCTCATCCAGAACGGCCTTTGCCTCCTCCGGCAGGTTGACGAGATTGCCGCCCTTCACCGGCTCCATGACGATAACGGGCTTGCCGTGCTTCACACAGACGTCATAGCATGCGCGGCTCTGCACCGCAGGATCGTCATAGTCGACGTAGTTGAACTGAATCTGCACAACCTCGATCTCCGGGTACTCGCTTAAAATCTGCTCGAGCACCTCGGGGCGGTCGTGGAAGGATATACCCACATGGCGGACCTTGCCCTCAGCCTTCAGCGCAAATGCGGTCTCATATGCACGGCACTCCTTGAAGTGCGCAAAGTTTCCCGCTCCCTGCGCGTGCATCAGATAAAAATCGAAATAGTCAACGCCGCAGGCTTCGAGCTGCTGAGCAAACAGCGGGCGGATATCCGCCTCGGATTTGAAAAAGTTTGCCGTAAGCTTATCCGTGAGGACGTATTTATCCCGGGGATAACGGCTTGTCAGGCAGGTTTTGAGCGCGGTTTCACTCTTGCCCTGCAGATAGCCGTGCGCTGTGTCAAAATAGTTAAATCCCGCATCAAGGAAGGCGTCAACCATGCGGTTCATTTCCGCAGTGTCAACCTCCCCGTCCTTCATCGGCAGGCGCATGCAGCCAAAGCCGAATCTCTTCTTTATTCTCTCCATCTCAATGCTCCTCCCCTGTTTTATATAATTATAATAACCCAGTGACAGGCGGCCGGGAATTATTCGGCCTCGACGGCGGCCGGGAGCTTGTTTTTCGGTATTGCAAATATTAAATATATCACTGCAAAGACCATAGTCGGCATTGCGGCATAGCACTGCCCCAGATTTAAGGCGAGCGCGATAATCTCCGCCGCGGCTGCGCAAACGAAGCTGAGCACTGCCGGTGCGATAAGCAGGAAACGGCTCTTGCTCTTCTCATATGCTGCGGGAATGCACAGGCATCCGAGCACACCGCCGACTATCTCAAGAATGCAGATTGCAAGTCTGCCGACATGGTTGCGGTTAAAGAGGGAGTAATACTCATCGGCATATTCCGCTGCGCTCGCTGCAAGCTCTCCGCCCGCGTCAAGCTTCGACTTTATCCCGTCGTATCCCTTGAGAAGCGCCGTGGTAGATGAGAGCTTGCGCTCGTCCTCTTTCAGCTCCTCAGCGGCTTCCTTGTCCTCGCTCAGCTCGTCCGCCTCTTCAAGCAGCTGCTCGCGCTTTTCCTCGAGCTCAGGCT
Organism: bacterium; assembly: GCA_963590455.1. GTDB lineage: Bacteria > Bacillota > Clostridia > Oscillospirales > Oscillospiraceae > Limivicinus. The sequence goes on from CAVAPH010000062.1 coordinate 10,019, forward strand.
CCTCGTCTTCCATCTGACCAAGCTTGTACCAGATCTGCTCGAGATTTCCGTTGACAGTGCCCTGCGCGGACTCCAGCTTTGAGCCGCCGGCCTCGAGAAGCTTTCCGGTTTCGTCCAGAAGCGTCTGTGCCGCTGCAATAGTTGAGCTCAGCGTACCGGCATAACCGGAGAGCATCGCACTTGCGCTTGAAAGACTGTCAGCACTGCCGAGACCGAGACCGTTGAGCATGGCGTTTGCACCGTCAAGCACGGCCTGCTTTTGCGCAACGACGCCGTCATATGCGGCTTTTTTCGTATCATACTCAGCCTTCTGCTGCACGTAGGCGTTATATGCCTCCGTTGCCGCAGCGTATCCGTCGGGATCTGCCGCGATCTGCTCCTCAGTCCAGGTTGTACTCGGATCCGCAACAGCGGTCGGCTCCTCTCCAGGCTCCTCCGGCAGCGGGACTGCATCGGCAGCACTGCATGCGGCGGCGACCTCGTTGCACTGGCTTATGACCGCATCGGCCTGTGTCTTCTGCTGCTCAAACTCGAGCTTTGCGGCGTCATACACGGCCTTTGCCTGCTGATAGCCGTTCATTGCGGAGTCAACCTCGCTCTTGGCCTCCCAGAGTGCGGCAGCGCCCTTTTCGTATCCGCCCTGTGTTGCGGTGCGCTCGGCAAGGTCACTGCGGTAATCCGCAGCATCCTCATCGTGCTCCTCCTGCCTGGCGTCAAGCTCATCGCTTGTTTCGGCATAGCTCTTCTTGCCGTCAAGCTTGGCGGTGAGCTCATTATACGTTGTTATTCTCTCGCTGAGTTTCTCGTAATCATCCTTATCCGAGCTGTACTTGCTCTCGGCCTTGGCGATCCCGAGCGCTCCGGCCACCAGCATGATTACGCACATTATAACAAGCACGGCGGCCAGTGCCCTTGTCAGAGCCGGATGCTTCATCTCTTCCCCTCCGTTTTTATATCTTATCTGTAATCTCCGGAGTACGGCTGTGTGAATCCGTGGAGAACCGCACGGCCGGAGAGTGTCTCATAATAAAGCGCATAGGTCAGTGCGAAATACGGCGTGGTGTATATGCTGACTGCCCAGCCGATTATTGTCAGGTTGCTGAGTATTTCCCATCCGATAAAGCTGAGGTCCAGTACGAACAGCTCCCACTTGTGGCCTATCATAAGGCGCTTGCTCTCACGCAGGCAGGCCATGACAGACATCTCCGGATGATCGATGAGTATATACATCGCCATGCGGTATCTGTATGCGGCAATGATGCCCGGGACAATAAGCAGCAGAGACCAGAGGAACACAAATAAGCCCGCCAGAATCTCCAGCAGAATCACGCGGAAAAATATTCCGAAGCCATCGAGCAGGTTCCCGTAGCATGCGCCGGTGCCGCGTATGGTGTTGAGCGTGAATATGGTAAAGCCGGTGCCGACCATAAGGCTCACAATCTGCAGCGCCAGATCTATAATATACGACGATGTCGACGGCTGATACTCGCTGAGATATGTCATTGCATATTCGAGGTTGCCGTTTTGAATGTGGCGCATTATCTGCTCAAGATCGTTCTCCGTGAGGTTCATGCCCATAAGCTTGGCAGAGAGCAGACTGAACACCACGGTAATTGCAAGATAGACAAGACCGACTGAAATCGGCGACGGCTTTGCTGCCGCAATCATACCCTTAGCGCTGCGTTTAAGATCCGCGCGGTTTGAGGTCATATAAATACACATCCCTTTTTTCGGACTGATGCCGCACATTTTTGCTTTGCACACAGTGCGGTTATTTTACTGAATTATATTAGCACCCGCGGCATTTTAAGTAAAGCGTAATTTGTTAATAAATAAAAATCCGCTCTTGACAAGTGCGCATCGCGGTGCTATTATAGTCAAGCATTCCGTGTACGCGCGAGTGGTGGAATTGGCAGACTCGCTAGATTCAGGTTCTAGTGTCCA
>CAVAPH010000063.1:0-11889 GCA_963590455.1 bacterium
TCCACCATCTCAACTTCTCATCGGGTTTTACATATTTTTAACCATTATTCGTGGTGTAATCGTATAATAATCTATTAGATAACATATAATTTTCATGCATGGCGCAGGCCGTGCGTTGATACCCAGAATATCTGGAATATTTGATTGAGAGCAGGAGGCAAAACTTATGAATAAACGCGCACTTGTTGTTGAGGATGACGCCAATATTGCTGAGCTTCTTCGTCTCTACCTCGGCAAAGACGGATTTGAGGTTATGATAGCACCGGACGGCGGAAAGGCAAAATCAACCTTTGACCTGTTCCAGCCTGATGTTGTGCTGCTTGACATTATGCTGCCGGTGAAGGACGGTTGGCAGGTATGCCGCGAGATTCGCGAGAAGTCTTCGACACCTATCATTATGCTCACCGCAAAGGGTGAGACTGCCGACAAGGTCAACGGCCTTGAGATGGGCGCGGATGACTATGTCACAAAGCCATTTGACGTTAAGGAGCTTATTGCCCGCGTGCACGCTGTTATGCGCCGCACCGATGCCGATGCACCCGTAGACAAGAAGCTGAGCTTCGACAAGCTTATAATAAATCTCGATTCCTATGAGCTTATAGTGGACGGAAAGAAGATAGACACCCCGCCCAAAGAGATGGAGCTCCTTTATCATCTGGCGTCTTCGCCCAACCGCGTGTTCACCCGCAACCAGCTGCTTGACGAGGTTTGGGGCTTTGACTACTTCGGCGACTCGCGTACGGTTGACGTGCACATCAAGCGCCTGAGAGAGAAGCTTGAGGGTGTCTCCGACAAGTGGAGCCTGAAGACCGTCTGGGGCGTAGGATATAAATTTGAGGTAGTAGAGTAAGGCACGGAACGGATATGAAGAGCATATATCTGCGCAACTTTGTCGCCACGGCGATAATGGTTTCCGTATGTTTTCTTATTGTTGCGTTCTCATTTGTCGGCATCGGCAGAAATTATCTTATCAAAGAATATCAGGAAGATATGATGAATTCTGCGCGCGAGGTATCGCGTACCGCCGCTGCCGTTGCCCAGGATGGATCACTGCAAAACTGGGTGCTCGGCATGACGCTTTCGTCAGTGGCAAACTCCACCGGAAATGACGTCCTTGTTGCCGATCCCGATGGCTACATCGTGGTTTGCTCCGACAGTAAGCCCGTGTGTGAGCATATCGGATTCAAAATTTCCGATGAGATCCTCCATCAGCTCAATTCCAACGGCTCTATTAACCAGATTACAAACCTCGGCGGCCTTTACGAGAGCAACCGTTACGTTGTCGCGCAGCCAGTCGTTGTCGCATCGAATAATGAGGTGCTCGGCTTCGTGTTTGTCACCAATGCAATCGACAATATGCTCGGCGCGTGGTCAACGTTTCTAAGCATCACTGCTGTTGTGACAATCGCCGTGTTTATCGGTGCGCTGATCATCTCGCTCATATACTCCAAACGTATGGCGCGCCCGCTTGATGAGATGGCGGCGGCCTCGCGAAAATTTGCCCGCGGTGACTTCTCCGTACGCGTAAAGCAGGAGGACGACACGGCCGACGAGATGGGCTCGCTCATAGAGTCGTTTAACAAGATGGCGGACTCCCTTGAAATGGCGGAGGCGCGCAGAAGCGAGTTTATTGCCAACATCTCGCATGAGCTGCGCACGCCGATGACGACGATTTCCGGCTTTGCTGACGGCATACTTGACGGTACAATACCCAAGGAGGACGAGGAGAAATATCTCCGCTCTATCCGCGACGAGACGAGGAGGCTTTCACGCCTTGTGCGTGACATGCTCGATGTCTCTCAGATGAAGGCACGCGCGTCAGACCCCAGTAAGCGCACGGTGTTCGACCTGACGGAGCTTGTACTGCAGACGCTTTTGAGCTTTGAAACACGCGCCACGCAGAAGAATCTCGATGTTGACCCGCAGCTGCCGGACAATCATATTATGGTGCGTGCCGATAAAGACGCCATCACGCAGGTAATATATAATCTGCTGGACAATGCGGTTAAATTCGCGCACGAGGGCACCTGCATTACGCTGCGCCTTTATAAGGACAACGGGAAGGCCTATGTCTCTGTGCAGGACGTCGGAGAGACGATTCCGCCTGATGATCTGCCTTTTATCTTCGACCGTTTCCACAAGTCCGACCGCTCAAGGAGCCTTGATAAAACGGGCGTGGGTCTTGGACTGTATTTGGTCAAGAGCATCATAAACAGCCATGACGAAGATATTGCAGTCCGCAGCGAGGACGGTGTGACCGAGTTCGTCTTCACGCTGCAGCTTGCAGAGAAAACAAAACAGGGTTTAGTATGATATTTCAAAACTGTCGCTGCAGTCGTGGCGACAGTTAAGCATGATTGAGGTTAACATAATATCTGCCACGCGTAGGAGTGAGAAGCAGGAACGGTCATTCACGCCGCGCAGGGGAGAATGACAAAGAATCGAATTGCGGAGGCCTTGCAATGAACAACGATAATTGGTATAACACCGACTCATGCGGCTGGTATGAGCCGATGCATGGCGAGAACTCAACGACTCAGGCGCCCGTTGCCCGAAAAAAGAAGAGCGGATGGACCAAAACCCGTGTGTGGGGGCTGGTCATACTGATACTGGTGCTCATTGTCGGAAGCTCGCTTGTGTTTGCGCGTCACAGCTCAGTTTCGCTCAGCTGGAATAACAACGGCGAAAAGGGCAGCTGGAGCAGTGATGGCGACAGTGACAGCAGCAGTGTCGATGATTTGCCGGACAGCAAGGAGGACTTCTTCGACAGCTACTACACATCTACCGAGGATGATTCCGCAACCGAGATAAATATCCCGACCGTCACCCTGGAGAGCGATTTCAGCCTTGAGCTTCAGTCAGCCGAGGGCGACACACTTGAGCTCAATGAGTTATATGAGCGCTGCGCCCCGTCCATTGTGGCAATTTACGGCTATATCGACGGCGAGACCGGCTACTATTGGGGAACCGGCGTTGTACTCAGCGAGGACGGCCTTATACTCACCAATACCCACGTGATCGACGGCTGCGACAGCGCTACCGTGAAGCTCAACGATGACAGCGAATACGAGGCACAGCTTGTCGGTGCGGACTCCATCAGCGATATTGCAATATTGAAAATAGACGCGAGCGGCCTGACGCCGGCAGAGTTTGGCGAGAGCAGTCAGCTTGCGGTCGGCGATAAGGTCGCAGCGATAGGCAACCCCCTCGGCGAGACTTTCCGCGCCACCATGACGGACGGCATCATCTCCGCAATAGAGCGCGGCATAAATTACAAGGGCCGCAGCATGACACTTCTGCAGACGAATACAGCGCTCAACGAGGGCAACTCCGGCGGCGCTCTGTTCAATATGTACGGGCAGGTAATCGGCATCACCAACATGAAAATGATGTCCTCCTACTCAAGCATTGAAGGCATAGGCTTTGCAATCCCGACGTCCACGGTCAAGACAGTCGTCAACTCACTCCTGCAGTACGGTGAGGTCAAGGGCCGCCCGTCTATCGGCATCACCGTCGGCGCGATCCCCGAGTATGCCCGCGACAAGTACGATATCCCTGAGGGCCTCTACGTCAGCGCCGTGCAGGAAAATTCAGATGCCGCGCGTCAGGGAATCCAGGTTGGCGATATTATCACCGCCGTGAACTATCAGGCAGTCACCACTACCGATGAGGTGAACGAAATCAAGAACACCCTCGAAGTCGGCGATCTCATGATCTTCACCATCTGGCGCGACGGCGAAACCTTCGACGTTGAAGTCGCCCTGATGGAAACGAACGACCTGTATAAATAAAGTAGAATAGAACATCACAAAACCGAGCCCGAACCAAACCGGACTCGGTTTTTTGCTGCGGGTAAAAATCACCTCAGAACTGTTTCCTGTTGCATTTAGTCGTATCTTCTGCTATTATTATATTGCGAAATAATCGTTTACTTGCAGAGCAAAACCGCTTGACAGGGGCGAAGAACCATGCGACTGTCATACATACATAGCGTAATTCTGCCCTTATTTGCGGGCATAAAATATATAAATCAGACACACTCTTAACGTAAATTGTACGGGAAGAGTGGGCTTTTGTCGTTTTGGCACACTGTAAAATCAATATATAAAATTAAGTCGGAGGAAAGAAGAATGGATGAGAACAAGGAACCAGCGCTAAATACCGAACAAAAAGCAAAGGGAAACAAAGCCACGAAGATTGCTGTTATATTGGCGGCAATTTTAATCGTGTGCGTTGCGGTGTATTTTGGAGTAACTAAAGTAGTAATTCCAAATAAGAACTACAATGCGGCTGTAGATCTAATGAACGATGGCAAATATGAAGAGGCAATTACAGTGTTCAAGGCACTTGACGGTTACAAAGATAGTGCTGAGCAGATTACGGCATGCAAAACCGAAATCAAGGACATCGCATATGATGCAGCTCTTGCAATGAAGGACGAGGGAAAATATGAAGAAGCAATTGCAGCGTTCGAGGCACTTAATGGCTACAAAGACAGCTCCGAGCAGATTACGGCGTGCGAAATTGTCATAAAAGATGAAGTATACAAAGCAGCTGTTGCTTTGCTGGACGAAGGAAATGTCATCAAAGCCTACGAAAGCCTGATCTCTTTAAACGGATATAAAGACAGTGCAGAGAGAGCAAAAAGCTTATATGAGCAGTACAAATCTGATGCACTAAATGCAGCAGCTGTTGGCGATTATATATACTTTGGCTTTTGCGAGCAGGACGACAATACGACAAATGGTAAAGAAAGTATAGAGTGGCTTGTACTTGCAAAAGAGGATAATAAGATCCTTGTGATCAGTAGATATGCGCTTGATGCCAAGCCTTATAACACAAAATGGGAGGCCGTAACGTGGGAAACTTGTGCCCTACGTACATGGTTGAACGGAACGTTTCTTGACGAAGCATTTAGCAAAGCAGAGCAATCCATAATACAGACAACAAAAGTTTCTGCAGGTAAGAATCCTGATTATAGCTCTGACCCTGGTAACGCTACAAGGGACAAAGTATTCCTGCTGAGCATAGACGAGGCCAACAAATACTTTGCGACAGATGAGGAGAGAATGTGCACACCTACGGCTTGTGCGATAGCCAACGGTGCCGGGACATATGGAAAATACGAAGCGGACGTCGAAACCACCTGCTGGTGGTGGCTGCGGTCGCCCGGTTACATTTCGTTCGATGCTGCTTACGTCGATATCTGCGACGGCAGCGTTCGCTCCAAGGGCAACTATGTCAGCAATGGTTACGGCTGTGTTCGTCCCGCCATGTGGATAAGCTTGGACGCATAATCTGTGCATATCAACCTTGATTTAATCAGCAAAACATACAGCTCTATAATACAATTACAGCAGTTCATAGCGTATGTCCTCAAAATAATTCATATCCCCGTCAGAGCAGGTGCAACAGTACCTGCTCTGATGATTTTAAAGGTCGTTTGCATATAGTTAATGGTCAAAATAGCAATTAGGAGGAACGTCAACATAATTAAGTATACATATTGCAATTTTCATAACATCATAAACGTAATATAATTAACAGAAAATTATATGCATAATAATATTAACATATATCAAGTTACATAAAATAATTTACGTAAATTAGTATACGTAAAAATATTGACGTAAAATAATTAACGTAATAAGTTATCCATAACACAATTCACATAATAATATATAACGTAAATAAGTTGACATAATACAAAGGAACACGCAAAACCCGGACTGCCCTTAGGTGTGGATCCGGTTATAGCTATCCAGAAAAACATACTGCGGGCACATGACGAGGAACGGGGAGATTTGTCCACATATGAAAATCAGCCGTTTGACGGGGGAGTGTCTAATTTCAGAAATCCTGCCCAAAAATCTTAACGCTTTCTAAACACAGCACGATATGCAATGTTTCCGCCACTTGCAGCAATTTACTTGCAAAATACGATTTAATATAATGCCGTACATGGAAAGTCAGGTGTAATCACATTGAAAACGTTAATTTACGGCGGCAGATTAATTGATCCGGCAAACAAGGTCGATGCCTGCCTGAATATTTTGATAGAGAACGGCAAAATCTCCGCAGTTACGCATGATATGCTCAATGCGGACGAGTATATAAATGCTGCCGGGAAAATAGTATGCCCTGGATTTGTTGACATACATATGCACGAAGATCCCGTCGAGGCGGACGGGAAAATATACGCAGACGAGGAAAAGGCTATATTTAACTGCATGCTGCGCATGGGCGTTACGACAGCAGTCGGCGGCAACTGCGGCCTGAGTGCCTGCAATCCGGCAGATTATCTCGACATTGTCGACAGGGACGGCGCAGCCGTAAACGTCGCAATGCTTGCGGGGCATGCATGGTTTCGTGAGCACGCAGGCGCAGCGGATCGCTACGGTAAAACTACTCCGGCACAGCGTGCGCAGATGCGTGAAGAGATTGCTGATTGTCTGGCGAGAGGCTGCTTCGGCGTTTCCTACGGTATTCGCTATGTCCCGGGGCTTGACCATGAGGAACTCCTTGAGACGGCGGCTCCCTGCCGTGATGCCGGGAGGATGATTGCGGCACATATCCGCTCTGATGCTGCGGAGGTTTTTGAGTCCGCACGTGAGCTGCTTGACATAGGCCGCGATCTCGGTATTAAGGCGCAGGTTTCCCATATAGGCAGTATGGCAGGCTTTGGCCAGATGACTGAGTTCCTGCAGATGTGTGATGAATACAGGCTCAACGGCCTTGATGTCAGCTGTGACTGCTATCCGTACTATGCATTTTCAACATCCCTCGGCTCAACCACCTATGATGACGGCTGGATGGAACGCTACGGCTGCGGCTACGACGCGGTGGAGCTGTGCGAGGGGGAGTATAAAGGGCAGCGCTGCACGGAAGAGATCTTCCAAAAAGTGCGTCGAGAGATGCCGGAGTGCATGACTGTCTGCTATGTTATGCGCGGTGATGACGTGGATCTTGCCCTGCAGCATCCGAACGTCATGCTTGCAAGCGACGGAATAATGTCGCACGGGCAGGGCCACCCGCGTGCCGCCGGAGCGTTCCCCCGCCTCATAGCGCAGTTTGTGCGCAGCGGAAAGCTCAGCATGTATGAGGCGATAAATAAGATGACAGCCATGCCCGCAAACAGACTCGGCCTTATAAACAAGGGCAGACTGAACGTCGGTGCGGACGCAGACATTGTTGTATTCGATCCGGAGCGTATAAATGACGGTGCGACCTTCAGCTCGCCAGTTCTGCCGCCGGTTGGAATAGATTGTGTGCTGATAGGCGGCAAGATCGCCGCCAATGACTGCGATATAGTTAACGGCAGACTCGGCACAAGCGTGAGAAAACTATAAGGAGAGAAGAAAAATGCAATTTGGTTTCTGGTCAGTCGTACCTCCGCTGCTTACAATAGTGCTGGCGCTGGTGACGAAAAATGTCTTTGTATCACTGCTGTTAGGCATATTTGTCGGCTCTATGGTATTGTGCAATGGTGCAGTGCTTGAGGGCATTAACGAGACATTCTACAGCTTTATTCACACCTTTGAGAGCAACAGCAACACTATAGTCATAGTGTCCTTTCTGCTCATCGGTGCCCTGATTTATCTTATTGAGAAGTCCGGCGGCATCGATGGCTTCACAGAGGTAATGCTCAATAAGCGCGCCATGATAAAGTCAAAGCGCGGTGCAAACCTCTTTACCTGGCTGCTCGGTATTATTATTTTCACGTCCGGATCTCTCAGCTGCATGGTAACCGGCTCTATCTCCCGTCCTTTCAACGAGGCACTGAAGGTTCCGCATGAGAAATCCGCATTTATCATCCATGCCACGTCAACTCCCTGGTGCGTGCTCTTTCCGCTCAGCGGCTGGCTCGCGTCACTGACGGGCTATCTTATCTCCGGCGGCGTTGAAGAGGGAGAAGCAATCTCAGTGCTGATACGCTCAATTCCGCTGAATTTCTACTGCATACTTGCTGTGTTCGGCACGCTTGCCGTATGCCTTTTCAACATAAATGTCGGCCCGATGCGCAAGGCTGAAGAGCGCGCAGAGAAGACCGGCGAGCTTGATGAGCCGGGTCACGGCGGAGCTCTCAGCGAGGCTTCCGATAAGGTCAGTGATGCCAAGCCCCGCGTTATCAACATGCTTTTGCCGATGGCTGTCCTCATTGTGACCATTCTTGCCGTCCTCACTGTGACCGGAGAAGGAAATCCCACTCAGGGTGCCGGCATGCAGAGCCTGCTCTGGGGCTGCATTCTTGCTGTACTTACGATCTGCGTCCTCTGTGTTGCCCAGAAGCTTTATACCGTCGAGGGCGTAATAAGCGAAATGTTCAAGGGCATGGGCACAATGCTTCCGATGGCGGTGGTTCTGCTCTTTGGTTTCACCATGGGTACACTTGTCAAGAGCCTTGACACCGGCAATTATCTCACCGAGCTTTTCTCCGGCGTGCTCACTCCGGCTCTGCTTCCTGCACTCAGCTTCCTGCTTTGCATGCTTCTCTCTTTTGCAACTGGTACCTCCATGGGCACAATGGCCATCATGTCCGTTATCTGCCTGCCGATGGCAATAAACATGGATGTCAACATCGCACTCGTGGCAGGAGCAATCTTTGGCGGCTCCATCTTCGGCGACCACTGCTCACCGGTTTCAGACACCACCATCATGTCCTGCGCCACCTCCGGCTGTGACATCATCGACCACGTCAAGACCCAAATCCCATACGCCGCCGTCTTTGCCACAGTTTCCCTTATCCTCTACGTTATCCTCGGCTTTGTAATGTGATAATTAAATATAATAATAACTCAGCAGCCAGCCGTCATTTACAAGCGGCTGGCTGTTGAATATTCTCCACACAACACAGGGCAGGTGCATCGCACCTGCCCTGAAGCTGTTCATGGTCGCCCTTGAGCGCCTTTTCCCAGCCTCTCGACGCGAGTGTGATGCAGAATGTGCTTATCGAATAAATCTATCAAGAAGAAAGCTTCGATAATACCCACTGAGATTCTCTGCCTTTACATTTTAGCCTTTCAAGGATATAATTTGAACATAAAGGGACGCATATTTTTACGTGTTCCGGCAATTCGGAGTGTGTTATGAACAAAAAACTCGGTGTAAAAAATTATATCGGATACGGCGTTTGCGATGTGGCAAATGGGTTTGCTTTCTCTGTGATCAGCTCATATCTTGCGGTTTACTGCTCGGATATACTTGGTATTAAAGGCTGGGTTATTTCGGCCATAATGATCGCAGCAAGAATATGGGACGCAATAAATGACCCGATTATGGGCTTCTTTGCGCAGAGCAGGAAACCGGGCAAAAACGGTAAATACAGGCCGTTCCTGCTCTACGGCGGTTATCCCTTGGCAGTTTCCGCAGTTCTGATATTTCTTAAGCTTTCAGATAATCTGACTTTTAATACGATATGGGTGGCGTTTGCCTATATACTCTATGGCATGCTCTACACTGTGCTGCTTGTGCCCTACGGTTCGCTGGCATCGGTGATGACTACACGCGACAATGAGCGAAGCAATCTTTCGATGAGCCGGAGCATAGGCGGAATCATAGGTAATCTGCCAGCACTCATTTTCCCAATGCTTATTATGACAGCCGGCACAAACGGCAATCAGATGGACTTGAGCAAGCTCCAGATTGGCATGATAATAATCGCAGTATTCATGATAATCATGTATACTATCGGCTACAAGCTCACAACAGAGACTGTAGTAATTGAGGAGCGACAGGAAAAAATATCTATAGTAAAGACCATAAAAGGTGTTATCAGTAATAAGGCCTTTGTCATAATGAGTATCATCGGTTGTCTGCTGATTGCAGCGCAGATGTATACAAACACCGTGAATATCTATCTCTTTAAAGATTATTTCCAGAAGAGCGGCTTGAACACGGTATATATGGTCGTGTCGTACGCACCCATGATGCTGATGATTCCGTTTGCAAATAAGCTGATTAACAAATTCGGCAAAAAGGAGATCAGCATCGGCGGACTTATAATTTCAACTATTTCGGCTTTCCTTACATTCATCCTGCATACAACTAATGTCTGGCTGTTCATTGGCCTTGCGATATTTATCAACTGCGGTGCCGGATTTATGACGCTCGAGATATGGAGCATGGCGGCGGATATAATCGACTGCAACGAGTGGAAGACCGGTCGCAGGGAGGAAGCCGCAAACTACGCCATATTTACATTTATGAGGAAAATCGGTCAGGCGATAGCAGCGCTGGCACCCTGGTTCGTCAGCCTCGTCGGCTATAATGCGGAGCTTGCCGGAACGGGAATGCAGAGTGCTGAAGCTCTGAAGGGCATGTATAATGTAGCTACCGCGGTGCCATTTGTCATGTATGCGCTGCTGCTCATTATGGCTATTGCTTATCCTCTCAATAAGGCTACGACCGAACGCATGCACAGAGAGCTTGATGAAATGCGGAGCAGATATAAAACCGAGACAGTGTGAGGTGAAGCCAATGGCACAAAAACATCCCAATCTTGTATACGTATTTGCAGATCAGCTGAGATACAGTTCGGTCGGCTTTAACGGTGACAATAAGGCTCAAACTCCATGCCTTGATGCGCTTGCAGCCGAAAGCGAATGCATGGACAGAACGTTTTCGGGGCATCCCGTGTGCGCTCCGTACAGAGCCTCGCTTTTTACCGGCAAATATACTACATCCACCGGCATGGTTATAAACGAAATACGCATCAATCCGAATCATAAATGCTTCGCTCACGTTCTTAACGAGAACGGCTACGAGACTTCGTATATAGGCAAGTGGCATATGTACGCGGCAAAACTCGGAGATCATTTTAACCCGCAAAACTCATACATTCCGAAAGGCCCGGACAGGCTAGGATTTGACGGTTATTTTGCGGCATATAATTTCCATCACAAATATTATTCGCCTGACGCATATTATCATCTGGACTCGCCGGATAAGATTTATTATAAAAAATACGAGCCAGATGAACAGACGGACATGGCCATTGCACGTATAAAGGCACATAAAGAGAGCGGAAAGCCGTTTGCGCTCTTCCTCTCAATCGGAACACCGCATGACCCGTGGACAAAGGACAATGTGCCGAGCGAATATTATGAAAAATTCAAAGATGTGTCGTTCCCAAATCCACCAAATTACAGTCGATTCAACGATCTGCATGCGGACATGTGGGCACGTTTCCTGCCGGGAAAAAGAAAAATGTTAGAGGAGAACAGGCGCGTTTATTATTCCATGGTCGCCAACCTTGATATGAACGTCGGCAGACTGTGGCAGGCCATAAAGGATGAGGGGCTCGCAGATGACACCATATTCGTCTTTACCGCCGACCACGGGGAGATGTTTGGTGCACACGGACGTCACGCAAAGAATATTTTCTATGATGAGGCAATAAGAGTTCCGTTTATTATAAAATGGGGCGATAAACTCCCGGCAGGAAAAAATAATAGCTGTTTCAACACGGTTGACATAATGCCATCGCTGCTCGGAATGATGGGACTTCCGATCCCGGAAACAGTTCAGGGCAAAGATATAAGCGATAGCGTTATGAGCGGTGACTTTGTGAGGAATGATGCCCTGCTCATGGGGACTGGCCCAACTGCCATTTACGGCGACGGTGTTGAATGGCGTGGACTTCGTACGGAGAGATATACATACGCCGTCTATAGGATAGATAAGAGCGAGTATCTCTTTGACAACGAAAACGATCCGTACCAGATGCACAACCTTGCGAAGTCTCCCCAATACGCTCAGCTGCTGAATGACCTTAAATCCGAAATGTACAGCAAAATGTCCAAAATCGGTGATAACTTCGAGAAAAACAGTTATTATAAAAAGCACTGGGTAACCAACAGAAAAATCCGTGAGGATCTAAAATAGGGGATA